>JAEINM010000014.1 GCA_016342385.1 Spirochaetaceae bacterium
ATTAACAGAGCTGTCATAATGGCAGCAAAAGATGCCAGGGAACCCCATATTATATGAATTCTAGTCGTGAAACGGTCATAGGTTCTCTTGTAAACGATTGACGTGATCATTAACATAAGAAAACCTGCCCCTTCTGCAACAAAGATCCAGAAGGTGGACTGATATATGAATTTGGCAAAATCGCCCCAGAGACCAATTGTCAATACGACAATAAGAACTCCGAGAACTCCATTTACTTTTACAAAATCCGCCATAAAGGCCGATATCCTCTTACTCAGCTGGAGATAGTGTTCATCATTATTTTTTGCCCAGATACCCTCTGATATTACCGAGAGGGTCAGACTTCCCACAGCGATAAAAGCGGCAAAAACATGTATGGTTATTACAATCGCCAAGATAATAGTATTTCCGACAACAGGGAAATTAACCTGATTCATATAAGCTCCTTACAATAATTGTTACTAGTAAGTAGGATAAGCTGGTACGGGAAAAAAAAACAGTTTTTTTAATAATCTATTCCTGCTGCCATCACATTGGCCGGGTCAAAAGCATGGCAGGGGGTTACTCCGTAGACCATACCGCAGCTGCATTTGTCTGAAAAATTTTCCATTTCAAATGTTGAACCGCAATGAGAACACTCAATATTCATGGGTATGGGCATGGGTTGCTTATCAAACCCCATCATTCTTACTTTATCTACGACCTGTTTTCCATTTTCAAAACTTCCTGAACATCCTTCGTGCATATTTTTTATCTCCTTAAATCTATCATAATTTTCATTGTCGTTGAGACAAGGCATGCAGTTGAGACAAGGCATGCAGTTGAGACAAGGCATGCCTTGTCTCTATCAATTAAAACTTTCCGGTTTCAATATTTCTCCCTGTCTTAAACTGGCACGGAGATTCTGTACTTTCTGATCCACGGCTTCGATTTCTTTTAACATGGATCTTTCCTCTTTTGTCGTTTCGATAATTTTGTGAATTCCGCCATTTTTTATGACTATTCTTTTGTCTCCCAGCAGAGCCAGCATGGGATCATGTGTGGCCATGAGGACTATTTTATCCTGTGAGAGGAGAAAGGATAGGGCTTTTTTTCTGTCAATTCCCGCATTTTCAATTTCGTCGATCAATATAATGGGTGATTTACTTAAAATTGCTGTGTCGGATATCATCAGGGCTCGTGACTGACCTCCGCTAAGGCTTGTAATGGGCAATTCCCGTTCAAACTTTTCACCGGCCAGATCATTGGCACAAGTTATAATTTTCTCAATGATATCCTTCTTGTTTTCCACCATTCTACTTTCTGCGTGAAGATCCAGAAATTCGGCGACTGTCAGATCCATAACAAAATTCATATTTTGAGAGAGTTGTGCAACCAGTTTGTCAGAAGTGGAAAATCGCCATTTAAAGTCAGGCTTCTCTCCATTGATCAGTATTTCTCTCGATGTGGGAGTATCTCTTTGAGCCACCCATTCAATGTCCCCGAGCAAACGGCTTTTTCCCGAGCCTGTAGGGCCTACAATGGCAATAATCTCACCCGTTTTAATGGTAAAGCTTCCAAAGGACTCCTGTTTGCCGGTTTTATCTTTTCCCGCATTTATAGTTAGTGATTCGACATCACTCTTATCCTCTCCGAGAAAACTCAGCATTTGCTGAATATATTCCTCAAAACCCATTAAAATTGTATGGGGATCAAGAGCCATATCCTCCGCTTCCTCAACTGTAAAGGACGCCAGGTATTCCTTCATTGTCAGGTGTTCTTTTCCATCAATAACAAGATTGTTCTGCTCTAAAAATGATTGAGCGAAAGTGTATTTGTCTAATAATTCTTTAATTGATTTATTGCCTATCACTGTTGCGGACATATTTCTTCCTCTTATTTTTCCAGGTTGATTTTTCTGACATTTCCCATCTGGTAATCGGCACCGATTCTCTTCTCTCCGAGACAGTAGGAACAGAGGGCCGAAGGCATAGAGAATCTCAATTCTTTACCTTTCAAGTTGTCAGTATCCAGTTTTTTATCATATAAAAGAGTTCCCAGTTCAAAACTTCCCTGACCGGTAAGCCCGTTGACATGCATTACGATTGCTTTAGGATTAACCATACTGACTCTTGAGGCAAAGACTTCTCTTTCCGCCTGAGATACAATATCTCCTTTGGTTATAACAACGATATCTGCACTTTTTAACATGGGCCCGATTTTTCTCGGAGTATTAATTCCGCTTAAATTATCAATGACACATATGGCTTTGATATCTTTAATATAGGGTGAACATCTATTGCACAATCCGGCGGATTCACTTATCAGAACATCGAAGTTTTCTTTTTGTCCCCAGGCAAAAGCCTCTTCTATATTACTGACAAAATAGTGATCGGGGCAAAGACCGCCGGAAAGACCTTTTCTGACTTTGATGCCGGCTTTTTCGTAAACAATATCATCATCTGTATAAAGACAGTCGAATTTGATAACTCCTACGGAAATCTCCTGCTTCTGGTAGGATTCAATTGTTTTCAGAATAACAGCTGTTTTTCCCGATGACGGTGGGCCCGATACAGTTACCAGATTCATAGAGTCACCACCCTCGAGCTTTTATCAAAAAGAGCCATACAGTCTATAATCAGACTACCTATGTCGTGTGTCTTAATATAGTCCCAGCCGATCCACATATATTTATCATTTTCGAACTTGTTGTCCACATCGGGATGTATAGAGGGAAACCGTCCCTGATGTGCCAGAATCTCTCCCATCTCTTTAGAGGCGAAAAAATCGACAATAGGCTGAAGCTCTTTTTGCTTTTTCCCTTTGGATAGCATAAATATGGGACTGATTATGGCTCCATCTTTCGGCCATACCGCTGAGAGGGGACCTTTTCCTCCGGTCATTCTGGTGAAAAAGGCCGGCATGATTGTC
Organism: Spirochaetaceae bacterium; assembly: GCA_016342385.1. Classification (GTDB taxonomy): domain Bacteria; phylum Spirochaetota; class Spirochaetia; order DSM-2461; family DSM-2461; genus Spirochaeta_F. Next base: position 2,911 of record JAEINM010000014.1, read on the forward strand.
ACGACCGGGCGATTGCCTTTTTTTGTAGCACTTTTAACCATTTGTGATGGGTGCATGTCTTCCAGCAGGCTTCGACCCAATTTCTCCACACCCTCCTTTCCATAGGTTTTGTGAATGCTCAGCAGAATGGCATTAAAGAGATCGAAGTCTCCAATGGGGAGTGAAACGGAATTTTCAAATTCCGGCTTTAAGATATCTTCCCAGCTTTCGGGTTTTTTTCTATCACCCAGTTCTTCCATATTCACGAGGAAGACAGCCGGGACTGCTCCTATTATACTGTAATGTCCTTCGGGGTCGAGAATATCGTGTCCTTTAAAATCTGTATTGATGGACTTGAAACCGGTCATATCTTTAAACAGTCCGGATTTCCGGTGATGTCCGATTTTCTTCTCATCGAAGAAGAGGTCAAATCCTGCAGATAGAAATAGATCGGGGAGATCTTCAGTCGATTCAATACTCAGTATGTGCTTTTCCACCCATTCAAGACCTAGTGATGCAGCCTGAAGCTGATAGTTCAAAGCGGTTCCTGTTTTGTCTGTATAGGACCGGGCAAATTTTTCAAACTTTTCCATCAGGGGGATCCGCACCGGACAGGGGAGAAGACCCATAATATTCAGAGTCTTACCATTTAGTTCAGTCTTTGTCTGAACAGGACCGTTCTGGAGAGTAACATCTTCGGAATTCTCTGCACCGGCGACAGTCTCTCTAAGCAGGTTTAGAAAACTTTCAGAGTTGATTCCCTTAAGCATAAGAGCTGTTTTCAGGTTTATTGTTTTTCCGAAATTGTTTCTTTTTTCTTTGTCTGCCATTTGAGGGAAACCCCTGGAGACAAAGACCTCAATTGTCTCTGGATACTTTTCCGTGATATCAAATAGCGTATTATCTATAGAAAGGGAAAATTCATTCATATTTTTCTCCTGCAGTTAAACTTCATCTTCATTGTGAACTTAATATACTCTTTCTTTTAACCGAAGAAATTGACTCAGGTCAAATAGAGGTATTTTTTTCATTTTTATTTTAAACTGTACCTATGAATATAAAAGAATCCCTGCAGAAGTCTGAACTTTTTTCAGGATTATCTGAAGAGCACCGCAATGAAATTGAATCCAAAGGAGAAAACCTCTCTCTGAAAAAGGGGCAGACTCTGTTTTGGGAAGGTGATCCGGGACATTCTTTCTTTATACTCATAGAGGGCTCGGTCAAGCTGTTTAAAACAACAGAAGAGGGACGGGAGATAATCGTGAAAATACTGACAGGAGGGGAGATCTTTGGAGAAGTTATTCTTTTTGTCAATCAGACATACCCAGTCTCTTCGACTATTCTGGAGAACTCCTCTCTCTTTTCTATTTCAAAAAAAGCCTTTCATCAGCTGATGGAAAAAGAATATTTCAGGAATGAGTTTGTCTCTGTATTAATGAAAAAGCAGCGTTATTTATCAAACAGAATTCATTATCTGACAGCCTTTGATGTGGAAGACCGGTTTTTTAAATTTCTGCTTGAAAACTATGGAGAACAGGGACGATACAGGATTAATCTATCCAAAAAAGATCTTGCTTCGGCAATTGGTACAATACCGGAGACTTTTTCTCGGCTAACATCCCGTTTAAAAAAAAGAGGGATTATCCGCTGGGAGAAGAAGGAACTTATACTGAAAGAAAAATTCTGGGAAGAATACAAACAATTATGATATTACTTTTGACAATAGACCTCTGAAAAGATTAAATTTAATAATATGGAAAAGAAAAAATCTATAGTGAAAACTGAAAGTTTTACTGAATTAGTTAATCTTTTTTCCAATCCCATTCTTTCATATGCCAATTATGCTATATCAAGGAAAAACAAAAACGACATTCTCAATACCCTCTTTCTGGGAAAATCTTATTCTGCCGCTTCCAGGCTGGAAGAACTACTGGATCGATACAATGCGAAATACAATCAGAAATGGAAATCATTCAGGGAAAATATTGCCGCTATAAAACTCTTTACCAATGTTACCTATATTACTCTTCATTTAAAATCCACATCTCCTCATTATCGGCTTGTCAGTGGGGTTGATCTTTTCTTAGAAGATACGGATAAGGTTCTTGATATATTTTACAATGCTCTTCACAGCAGCTTTCATGAAGTATTAAAAAACGCTAAAAAAAATTCATTGCACAGTAGCTCTGAAATTGATAAAGCCTATTCTTTTTCTGTTGATCTTCCCGAAGGTGTTCTGGAATCAGATATGGATAAAAGACATATTGATTCACCGGAAACGGTCATTGTCAATCTGGCAACATCCTATTTGAATCTCGCCTGTGAAAGTCTTCTTTTGGAAAATGTTCGCACAACCAGTAAAAAGAATTATGAAGAGCTTGTACCTGAAGTCATTAGTGAGAATAAATTGAGAATTCTCGAAAATAAATTTCATAATCTTCAGAGCTTGTATGACACATATGTTTCAAACTCGGATATTGAATTTATGGATCGTAATCTCAGATTGATTCGAGGCCACGCTTCAATTGTTTTTCATCTTCTGGAAGCTTCAACCAGCCTGATTCATTATTTCGAAAGGCATATGATGGACCAGACAGGACTTATTTATTCCTTTTATAAATCACCTATAACCAAGAAACACATTTTACGTCTTCTTGTGGAGTATTTCCTTAATTATGCCAGCCAGTTTGTAATAGGTGGGAAAGAATTGAGCCGGGAAGTTATAAAAAAATATGCCGAGGAGGGTTCTGTGGAAGTTAGAGTCCCCGGTTATCGGGGATTTCATGTCCGTCCTTCCACCTTGGTTTCAAAAATAGTTCAGCATTACGGTAGCGATGTCTCTCTCCTCATTGACGGTGAAGAATACAATGCCTCCCTCCCAATGGAACTCTTTAGAGTTAATGAGAAAATTAATGCGGAGAAACGGAGAAATCTTGCCAATAATATCTGTTCACTCCACTCTATAAATGATCCCAAATGTATTGAGAATTTTGAAAAAGGACTGAAAGAGGTTTTTCATGAGCTTCTGGAAGAGAATAAAATTATCAACTATTCAACGGAATTCTCTCTTCCCGAGATTAATCGAATTCAGGAAGAAACTCTGGGTGAATTTGCCAATCGGGCCATAGCCTATTTGCTGGCTCAGGGGAAAATTGATTTGAAAACAGATCTGACAGTCTCTTTCAGGGGAGATAAGAGAGTTCTGGCAGATCTGGAAATTCTGGCCAATTGCGGATATGGGGAAGACAGTTACGGCAACAATATTGTTCTGCCGAAGGAGTTATCCTATATTAGACGGTAAAATCATGTTTGATGTTAAAAACATCTTTGAGGTAGTTGAGAAAATTTTCATCCTTACACATTCCTTTTCCGGGACTATCGCTTAATTTTGCTACAGGCCGGTTGTTACAGCTGATTATTTTCATCACGATCTGCAGGGGTGTCACATATTGAAAATCATTTGTCAGGTGTGTTCCTATCCCAAATGCCACTTTTATGTGAGGACTCAACAGGTCGTGTAGATGAGAGGCCTTTGTGATAGTCAGGTCATCGGAAAAGATAAGGGTTTTTGTTTTAGGATCAATTTCCAGTTTTCTGTAGTGGTTAATAATTTTCCAGGCCCATTCTACAGGTTCTCCCGAATCATGGCGCACTCCGTCGTATAGTTTTGCAAAGTATAAGTCAAAATCATTGAGAAAAGCATCAACACCATAGGTGTCGGATATGGCGATTCCCAGGTCTCCTCTGTACTCGTCAACCCAGGCCTGTAGCATTTTCTGCTGAGATTTAACAAGGGGGACATCATTCTGACCGGCACCGGCCATTATAAATTCATGTGCCATTGTTCCAATAGGAGTCAGGTTGTATTTTTTGGCGTAAAAGACATTTGATGTGCCTGTAAAATTGGGTAGTTTCATCAGCTTTTTCAGAATAGTCCCCTGCCACAGAAAACTATAGCGCCGTCTGGTTCCGAAATCGGAGAAAGGGATTCCCTTGATCAGAGCTTCTTGATACTTATTCTCTAATCGTTCAAGACCGCTCTTTATAATAGGATTCTCTCTGTTCGATGGATCATAGACAATGTGGCAGGTCTTTTCAAAATAAATCTGGTTGATAATAGATAGCACGGGAACTTCAAAGGGAAGAGTGAGGTACCAGGGGCCTTTGACTGAGACCTGCAGCTCTCCCTCCTGGTTTATCCATAAGAATATATGTTGCTTGTTGGGCTGATACAGTCCGAGAAAGTCGATAAAATCTTTTTTCATAAATGGTATGGAGAGCAGGTAATCCAGTTCTTCCTCTGTAAAACGGAGAGTGCAAAAATGGTCTATTTCCGCATTGATCTCTTCCAGAATTTCCGCCGTCCAGTTTGCTTCATTCCGGCATTTGAAGGAATATTCCACAGTAGTTGTCGAAAATTGATGAAGAGCTGTCTGCATCATCGTGAATTTATATAAATCTGTATCTAATAGGCTGTTAATTATGGCCATTTGCTTTCCTGCTCATTTTTGAATAGTGATATAAATATAATCACATTTTACTGTAAGTGCTATCATCGAGAAGTTTTTTTCTTATTTGATCAAACTCATTTTCTATTTGCATAAAAGCATCGACTATATCGGGATCAAAGTGAGTTCCTCTGGATTCTAGAATAATACTCACGGCTTTCTCATGGGAAAAAGCCTCTTTATAGCACCTTTCCGATGTCAGGGCATCATAGACATCAACCAGTGCTGTCAACCGTGCGGACAGAGGAATTTCATCCCCTTTTAAGGCGAAAGGATATCCATTTCCGTCCCACCGTTCATGGTGCATGTAGGCTATATCCCGGGCCAGGGTCAGAAATGATCGGACTCCGGTTTTCTGCTCCACCATTTTTATTGAATCTCCTCCGATCATAGAGTGCTCTTTCATAATTTCAAATTCTTCAGTCGTCAATTTGCCCGGTTTTAGAAGTATGGAATCGGGAATCCCCACCTTACCGATATCGTGGAGAATTGAGGATACATGGAGATCTTCTATGTATTCATCACTTATATAGTCAATGTAATCCTCATGTTTCTGGAGCTGTTTTGCCAGAGCCGTATTGAATTCCTGAATTCTTTCAATGTGAGATCCTGTATCGGAATCGCGGTACTCTGCCAGCTTGGCCAACCCCATGATTATCGCCAGTTTGGCCATGGCATTCCTCTGATAGGATATCTGAAGATCCTCCTGCAGCCTGGCGGTTTCTTCTATTTCGTGCCGGTACTCCATATTGGTCTTTACCAGCTGTCTTTTCTGCCTTTCCACTTCATTAAAAGATTTGGCAAAACGTATGGTCATAGCCAAAGATTGAAAAATAATAAACAGGAGAATTCCGTAAGAGATCATGTATATGGAGTTGATAATATCGGCAGCATAGAGAATGTCATTGATAACAGTGATAAACATGGACAGGAATCCGGCCAGTATAATTTTAGCCAGAGTATTTTTCTGGAAAGAGTATATTACCAGAATAATGAGAATATACAGCCCGCCTACAAGAGTTATAATCTGATAGAGGGGGATAAGGTGAGAACTGAATCGTACGGGAGCAACAAAGGTGAACAGGGAAAAGAGGCTGCTGAGCAGTAGGACTGCTGTAGTTAATTTCTTTAGAAAGCTGCTTTTAAACATGGAATAGATAAAAAGCATAAAGAATGGAATGGAATAGAAGAAGGTAATATACTCAGTTATTGTAAGAACTTTCCAGGGAAGATCCGGTAGGTATTCCAGAAGATAGATGTCTCCAGTGACAAAGATTCTCAGAGAGATAAAAAGACAGTATAGAGCAAAATAAAGAGCTTCTCTTTCCTGTTTGTGTATTAGAAATAAGCCCAGATAATATATCCCTATCACCAGTATGGCGCCTATAATAAAGAAGACGTTTCCTCTGGCTTTTTTTTCGATTTCATCCATATTTATACTGGTTCCAAGGGAGGGTACGCCCCACATTCCCCCATGGCGATGGTTGAAATTGGATACATGAAAAATTATCTCGATTGTGTCGGATGTAGGCTTAAAGTGTATCAGTTGTGGTTTGTATCCGGGTTTGCTTGCTTTTTCGTTTATTCCGGGATTTCCACCGCTGGCAATAAGATCTCCATCGGTAAACACCCTGTATGATGTCTGTATGGTAAGGATTTTTAAAGCAAGATCTTTGTGAGATTCATTCAGTTTGACTGTGAGACGATAAGTTGCATAACCATTGCCTTTTAATGTTTCATCATTAATTCTGTACCCGTTCCATCTCCCCGGTATGGCCGCATAGGCTGATGGATCTGTGAGGGGATTTTTGAAATCTTCAGGATATAAAAACTGCTTCCAGTAAAATTCCCATTCACCCTGAAGTTTTACAGTGGATAATTCATCGAGATCCAGATTTCTGAGGTCGAGTATTCCCTTTTGAGCCAGGGGAATGTATTGTTCCTTATTATTACTATTACATCCGAAAAGTGATAAAAGCAATATTAGGAGAATTATTCCTGAGATATTTTTCATTGTATTTAAAGTATAAGAGGCCACTCTCTGAAATACTAATAGAGATGCCTGATTTTTTTACTGATTTATAATAAAATTTCAGGGGGAACAGACCACAGTAGTTTCCATGACGTACCCTCTTTTTTCAGGCACACAATTCCCGAGTTTTGAAATTGTAGGATTTCTCTGTCCATCTCAATCTGTAGGAGTTTTGACAACAGTCGGGAAAGATGGGGTAGATGTCCGACTATCATAGTGTTTTTGTCTATTTTGTCTAATTCTACCATAACAGACTGAACAGGATCATTGGGATTAAGATCCTTTCTTTCCACCAGTTCAGCTGTCAAACCGAGTTGGGTTGAGAGTATTTCCGCCGTTTCACAAGACCTTTTTTTCTCACTGTGCCAGATTTCATGAATCTTAGGTGTCAGCATTGCCAGAGCATTTCCTGTTTTGGCTGTTTCAATCCGGCCTTCATCGGTAATTCCTCTTTGGGGATCTTCTTCTTTACTTTTTGAAAGGCCATGTTGTACAAGGTATAAATACATGGATATTTCTCCTGTTGTCCCGAAAATTCTTATTCTTTAAGTAATTTATCCAGGGGCAGTTTACCAATTTGCAAAAGATTTTCCACATCAGACTCTTTAACCGCCTTGCTGAACAGAAAACCCTGCATCCTCTGACATTTTTTTTCTCTGAAAAAATCCCATTGCTTTTTTGTTTCAATCCCCTCCGCCACATATCCCATTTCCAGGGCATCTGCCAGATTGATAATAGAATTGACGACTTTTCTGTTGTTGGGATCGTTCAACCTGGATACAAATGACAGGTCTACTTTGAATATGTCTGCCGGTAGATTGGCCAGATAGTTCAAGGAGGAGTATCCTGTGCCGAAATCATCAATCATGATCTGTATTTCCGGTATCTTTTCTTTGAGTAACTTCATTTTTTTTATTGTCTCTTCAGGAGCTTGCATAATGCCTGTTTCTGTCAGTTCCAGCTTCAGATTAGCCGGATTACATGCTGTTCTTTTTATTACACTTAATAATGAACTGACAATATTGGGCAGTTCAAACTGTATCGCCGACAGATTGACGGTGACATAAATATCCTTATAGCCCTTACTATTCCAATTTGTAATTGACAAGCAGCTCTGCTCCAGGACCCAGGCTCCGATAGGGATTATCATATTTGTTTCTTCGGCAATGGGAATGAATTTCTCTGGCGGTATAAATCCCATAAGGGGATGATACCAGCGCACAAGAGCTTCCAATCCGATTATCCGGCCTGAGTAGGAAACTATAGGCTGATAATGAACCTCAAGTTCCTCATTGGCAAGAGCTGTTTTTAAACCCTGCTCCAGTTCCCATCGCTCATTGATTTTCTGAACCATTTCCTCTGTATAGAACGTAAATCTGTTTTTTCCGGCATTTTTTGATGCATACATAGCCAGGTCAGCTTTCTGAGTCAGCTCGTTCAAATTGAGATTGCTCTCTGAAAAAAGAACAATGCCCACACTGACTCCCACATTTACTGTGGCGGAGGACTGATTTTCCAGCTTAAGATAATAAGGCATTCTTACAGTATTGAGAATATTCTTAGCCACTATGGCCGCATCTTTCTTTTCCCGGATTTTCCGAAGCAAAACAAGAAACTCATCACCTCCCAGTCTGTAAACCGAGTCGCTATCTCTCAGGCAGTCATGAAGTCTTTTTGCCGTCTCTTTCAATAGAAGATCTCCTGCATCATGACCCAGAGTGTCATTTATGTTTTTGAATCCGTCCAGGTCGAGAAACATGAGACTTCCCAATTCGAAACTGACCTTTTGACTTTGGATATGTTCATTCATATCTCTTTGAAAGTGATCCCTGTTTCCCAGATTGGTCAGTTTGTCAAAATAGGCCAGCTTGTGCAGTTTTCTTTCGGCATTTTTCCTCAACGTAATATCTCTGACAATACAGGTAAGAATCCGTTCTTCATTCTCTTTTGCATTACCAAAGGATATTTCCATGGGAGAAACACCGCGGTTCTTATGGCGACCGAGAATCTCAATAGAATTTTCCAGGCCCATTTCTGCACGGCTTTCGCTATCTAAATAAAAATATTTCAGAAGATCTTTTTCATGTCTTTTCAAAATTTCCGGAGGGAAAATCAATGATAGATGCTGGTTGATAACCTCGTCTACGCTGTATCCGAATATTGACCTGACAGAGGAATTGGAATAGATAATATTAAAATTTTCATCAATTCTTAAAATGACTTCATTTACCGTTTCCGAAAGAGCGTCATAATTACTCTCTACTCTCTGCAGTTTGCTTTTTAAATCCCCTCGCGATGAAATGATTCTCAGGGCAAGACCAAACACAGGGGCTCCATTTTTTTTATAGGCTTCAATATGCCCTTCGACAGATTTTATGGATCCTTCTCTATCGCTTAGCTGCAATAGAAGGAGATTGTCCACCATGGGAATACTCTTGAGAGGATTCTTCTCCCTTATATAGGGAGATATCCAGTGTTCTATAACCGAAATATATTCTTCTTTAATAAATGAATAAATTGTTAAATCCTTGAATCCTTTCTCTTTAGGATCAAGCAGATTTTTTGCTTTACTGTTGGATGAAAGAATTATTCCCTCTGGGGAGAACTCCAGGAAAGAATCGCAACTGTTTTCAAAAACCTTGTAAATGTCTTCGGAGGAGGAAGATTTTGACTGAATATTGTAGTCATTGTTGCTGACAATATTTCTAAAATTTCCTTCAAAGAGAGAGATTCCCTCTTTGAGGATTGAGTTTAAGGTTGTGGGCTCACTTTTTCCATTGAGATTTTTATACTGGTTAATTAATTGCGAGATATTATCAATTTTGTTTTCAAGAGATCCGGTTCGGTTCTGAACAGGGATTGTCTTATTAACATCCACGATTTATTCTCTCATTACTTATCTTAAGAATCTATAGGAAAAATTCCTATAATTTCACATTAATTAATATGTATAGTATCATACTTTTATGAAAATAGTATTTTTTACTCATCTGACAATCGAATTTCCACATATGATCAGTCATCTTGCTGATCAATACCGGGGCTGCCAATTTATATTTGCCCGTACAAAAAAGGAGTATAAAGAAGCTCTTCCAGGTTCCCATGTTCTTGTCACGGGCAATCCCTCCTCCGAGGACATAGAAGCAGCGGAGAATCTGAAGCTGATTATCGTTCCCTATGCGGGAGTCTCCCAGTTGGACTTTTCTCTTCTCCATAAGAAAGGGATATGCCTTGCCAATAGTCATGGCAATGCTCCGGTCGTGGCAGAGAGAGCTGTCGCCTTGGCGCTGGCCTGCTGTGGTCGGGTTGTTGAGTTTCACAATGACCAGAAAAAAGGAAACTGGCACAGAACAGGATACCATCACAAACCTTTTGATTACTGGTTTTCCATGGTGGGAAAAAATATTTCAATTCTGGGAACCGGAGCTGTAGGACAGAATATTGCTGCCTTACTGACAGGTTTTAACTGTCAGGTAAAAGGTTTCAGGCGTAAGAGGGGAGTTCTTCCGAAACACTTTGATTCAGTGACTTCAGACCTTGAAGAAGCTTTGAACTTTGGAGATATTATTTTTATGGCTTTACCAATTACAGACGAGACTAGAGGAATTCTTTCTAACGATAATATCAGCCTTCTAGAAGGAAAATTTCTTATTAATGTCGGCAGAGGAGATCTCATAGAGGAAAAGCCTTTTTTTGAGGCTCTGAAATCCCGGCAGTTAAGGGGTGCCGGGATTGATGCTTGGTATGATTATCCCTCAAAGGAGAATCCCGGAGCAACCGGTTCAAAGTTGCCCTTCTGTGATCTTAAAAATGTCGTCATTTCTCCTCATGCCGCCAGTCATACACCGGAAGGGAAGATGGGTCAATTGTCCGGAGCTCTGGAAGTGATTGAAGCTTATGTGAAAGACGGAATCATTATCAATGAGATTTCAGGTGATTATTAAAGGTTTTCTTTATTTTTTCTTTTTATTATTATCCAGATAATAAAAACACCTGAAATCCCTAATATTGATAAAATTGCTGCAAAATAAACCCAAAAGATTACCCCATTCTGTTGGGAATGGAATTCTGGTTTTAAATCAAAATTTATCCATGGACTGGTTCTGCCTAATACATAAATTAAAACCCGAAAAGCATGAAAAATGGCAGCAGATGCTCCAAATCGTAAAGAAAGAGTTTTTGAAATAGACTCAAATTGTAATAATCCTGTATCCATATTTAACCGCTAAGAAGTATTGAATGTAGTTTGATAAAGTCCTCTAGCTTCAGGATTTTATGATGCAGTTTAATCTTTGTCGAATCCTTAAGTGTTATTATATAGGTATTTTTATTTTTATTCTGAAAGGTTGAGACACTACTTAAATTGAAAAAAACAGGCCGGCGTAAGAAATCTTTAAAAACTGATACTTCTCTATGATTTATTATTATATAGGGTGTTTTTTTACACCACTTTCTTCGATAAAGCCAACTTGATCCAATAATAACCCAGACAGGGGCTAAATAAGTTTGGCTAAATAAATCGTTGTAGGCAAGCAGAGAGTAGACCCCTCCGAGAATCTGAAGAGATGCTACCAGAAAAGCACCAATTGCCATCCATAAGTACATGTTTGTATTCTTCATTTCTCGTATAAAAACTATTGGTTCTTCCAAAAACTTTTCCTACAAATCCTTTTTAAGATAAATCATATCAACAAGTTGTATGTCGTCCTCGAAAATAGGGTGGTCGTAATTGTCTGTAAAAAAATTTTTTACCCGATATGAGTTTTCAAATCCGCAACTTTGATAAAACGACAAGATTGTCGGCGTTTCCCCTGTCCCGACAAGCATCGTTTTGTAGTCGTTTTTGTAGAAATCGGAAATGAAATTTATCAATGCTCTACCGTATCCTTTGCCTTGATATTTCTCGTATGTCGCTATGTTTTTTAACTCGCAGGTTTTGCCATTTATCGGCACTACAACGCAAACACTTTTCAAATTATCGTCATATAAAGCAAACAAGTCTCCTCTCGGTAAATACTTATCAATCATATCTTCCTGCTCGTCTGCCAGCAACAATAAGTCAAGGAACTGTTTCTTATCTTTGATAATTTTCTGTATTTTTACCATATCTCTGTTGTTTCCTAATTTCTTTAGTTTTTTTCTGTCGTATCGACCATGTTTCACGAGCCGGGTTTACAGCTTGTTCTCGAACCGGTTTTGTAAACACAATTCTATAGCAAAAAAAATGATCCGACAAGAATAGTCCGCCAGTTTACAGAATTCCGAATACTTCATGTAATAAATCGGGTGGATTTGCGATATCCTATAATCAATAATTTATGCCTCACTACTTTCAAAGGAAAAAGTCTCTCTCCGGTTACCATTTATCCGGACCGGGCAGATATCATGGTTGTTTCCATGTAAGTGATCTAATTTATAGCCAGGTAAAGCCATGTTTTGATTTGTAATGAACGCATCCAATGGGTGTGGATTAAAATTCTATCGATTAATTATTTTTCACCGAAAACAAGTAGATTATAACAATCTATTTGACTTAAATATTCCTGTCACTATCATTTATTAAATGATAATGCCACAGGAATTTTATTAATTTCTGTTATTGCGGTTATTTCTTTCAGTTCATTGCTTTCCAGCTATCTGATCGAGTTTAAAACTAGATCTAGGTCAGTTTTAAACATCTTCCGAATCTATTTCATTTTCGGCTTTTTCGGTTGGTTATTTTTTGGTCTGGTAGAGTTCTCTAATGTTGCTGTTAATATTTTATGGCTGGCTGTTTCCTTTTCTTCAGCAAGTTTTATGCTTTATTTTATGCTCTCAGACCAGTTTCGCTTCAATATCTATACGAGCCTTTGGTGCCTATCTCATCTTATTTTTATTACAGTTGAAATTCTGACTCCGAGCCTGGATTTTCTTCTTAGGACTTTTACCCTCTACGTATTCATCCACATGACCATTTTGGCTTATATAGCAAACCGACGGAAAAAAAAAGCACGCAATATTGGATACGGTATAATTTCATTGGCATTATACATTCCCTTATTCCTCGCTGTCCTGCAGGCATATTTTCTCATAGGTGAAAAAAATACTGAAATCGTTGTCGGTTTAAGCATACTCAGTGCGGCCACAAGTTACAGCCTTGTGGCGCTCGGTTTTATAACCATGCTTCTAGTCCTGGAACGTAACGCTTACGAGTCTCAGGCTCACAGGGATGCTCTAACCGGATTGTATAATCGCTGGGGCCTGGATAGTGCCTTTGATCTTATCTCCGCGCAGTCTCTGCGGGAAAATACAGAAGTCTCAGCTATCATCTGTGATATCGATTTCTTTAAAACGGTAAATGATACTTATGGTCACGATATCGGCGATACAGTGCTTAAGAGCTGCGCGCTTATGATTCACAAAGTGGTCAGAGCCAGTGATTTATGTTCCCGATACGGAGGAGAGGAATTTATTGTTATTCTTCCGAAAACAGATATTTTAGGAGCAAAAACAGTAGCAGATAAAATCAGGAGTAAAGTAGAATCTATGGAAATACAAATACCAGATGGGACTGTGCAGCTCACTGTTAGCCTTGGCGTTTCGTGTCAAAAGAAAGAAATAGATATAGACAGTTTAATAAAAATGGCCGATGACGCATTGTATCAGGCTAAATCCAACGGACGCAATCAGGTTTGTATTTATTCAGAATAAGGTAATCGTTCAAAGGATCATGTTTTTAAATAACTATTTAACCCGCTAGCCATATTCATGACAATAGGATTGTCAGGTTCAAATCCACTTCATATTTCTTTTATATCTATCTGGATCGCTCGTATAAAAGTCTTTCATATGCCTTTTTGATGCATTCATTCCGACTCAAAGAACCATATTTATTTTTTTCTAAATCTATCAGTCTCTCAGTTAATTCCTTATTGTGAGAATTTAGCTTTAATAACTTTTTATAGTCCCTTCTACTTATGGAAATATTATTAAGATTTGTATCTTTTAAAAAAAATGAAAGTGCCATGAATATGATCATCAATAAAAATGAATAGTAGCCAATATGATTAAACAACAAACCAGAAATAAGTAATGAAACTATTGTAACAACTAATAATCTACTCAGTAATCCTTTCCAATTATTACTGATTGGATTGTAGAAATGTATCTTATCCTCTGGTTCTTTTCGACAGTCATGTTTACCAAATGTAACCATCTTATTGCAATATTGACATCTATATCTTATTTTTGAACTCATTTTACCCTCAAGAATATATTATAGCATAAGTCCATGGATGGGTGAGTTTTTGCCCGGCTAGTCGGATCAAATTTTATGACGTAGGCAACGGTTTCTTTAAGTTTCTCTTGTTAAATGTATCAATGGACACTGTTTGCAGTAAACCTATATTCATATCCAAAAACCCAATAAAATTTCGCCTTATAATCTGTTAATAAACTAGTACATATACTTTGTGCTAAAATAGCATTCACACCTAAGTTTCTCAATAACGGGTAAAGAGATAAACCATTTTAATCAAAGGGATCGATTGATAATTTCTCTTATCTCTTCAGTACTGAATTGAATGGGATTATTTTTATTCCCCGATGCCAGAGCGATTTTTTCCCCATCTGATTCAGTTATTCCAAATTGGGAAAGTCCCGGAATTTCCAGTTCAACAAGCCACTTGTTTATAAGGTCATACACAGCATAGGCCGGTTTTTTCTGTGCCTTTGTCTTATGGTGGTTAATAATATATGTTCCCAGTTTATTCAGTTTGTTCAGATGTTCTCCCGGATTTTCTGAATAGAGCCTGTCAATTGTCTTTTTTAAAACTTCAGGCAGAAGAGTTCCACAGGCTGTCCCATGAGGAATGTCGAAAAAGCCTCCCATAGGGCCGGCTATACCGTGGACGGTTCCCAGACCGGCATTGGCTAGTGTTATTCCCGAAAGATAGGCCGCGAAGGCAATTTTGCCCATTGTTTCAGTGTTTTTACTTATGCCCTTACAGAGGTTTAAAAAGTATTCTATGAAAATGGTCAGGCCATTCCAGGCCAATAGATCGGTAAAATCAGTTGCCTTTGTAGAGATATAGGACTCCAGAAGCTGGCAGAAGGCATCCATTCCGCAGGAACTCATTATTGGCGGAGGACAATTTATATAGAGTTCCGGATCCATGATAATAAAAGGGGGAATATAATTATCGTGACGGAGAGATTTTTTATATCCTGATTTTCCTCTCCTGCAGATTACGGCATTTTTTGTCGCTTCACTGCCTGTCCCGGCTGTAGTCGGAACTGCAATGACCGGCAGGGTTTTTCCTGTGGCTACTAAGGTGCCCACCCCTTCCAGATAGTCTTCAACCGATCCCTCTGCACAGCACATGGCCGCAACGGCTTTACCGGCATCGAGAACACTGCCTCCGCCTATGGCTATGACCGCGGTGATTTTGTTTTTTACTTCGGAGGTAATTCTATCCACACTTTCGGGATCGGGTTCGCCGGAAATGATAAACTGAAATTTGACCAGATTATCCATTATTTTATACTGATGTGTTTTTAAAAATGAATGACCGCATAAAAGCAGACAATTCGATAATTCTGTAAGAGTAGAAATTTCTGAAAATTTACCCCGGCCGAAGAGAAGCTTGCCGCTCCCGATAAAATTGAAACTCTTCTCCATCTTAGACCTCGTGGATGATCTTGTCGTATTTTTCTATTAAAGACTCATAATTTTCTCGGAATTCTTTAACCGTAAGAGCCAGAGCTTCAAGGATATCAGAGGCGGTCAGACCGTCTTGTCCCAGTTTTTCCGCTGCCAGATCTCCCGCGGCGCCATGTATAAAGACCGCGCTTTTGACTGCTTCTGCCCCGGAGAGTCCCAGACCATAGAAGGCTCCGATAATGCCGGTCAGAATATCTCCCGATCCGGCTGTACCCAATCCGGAATTACCCGATGTATTGATAAAAACTGTACCATCAGGTAAGCCGATCAGACTGTGGGCTCCCTTCAGGACAATAATCGCCTTGTACTCACTTGAACATTCTTTTAAAACTCGAATAGGATCTTTTTGTATTTCTTCTACAGGGTAGCGGCACAAACGGGACATCTCTCCCATATGCGGTGTTAATATAGCCGGTATTGACCGGCTGGCGATTAATTCGGATTTTCCTGCAACAGCACTCAGAGCATCGCCGTCAACAATGAGAAATCCTCTATAGGTACTAATAAAATCCTGTATCAGTTTGGATGTTGCATTGTTGAGAGATAAGCCCGGACCGATGATAACCGCGTCAGTTTCTTTTGCCTCTTTTAACAATAGGGGAAGATTGGACAAGGCGATACTCTGCTGATCAGTCTCTTCCATCGGTATAAAAACGACTTCGGGAATTTTAGAAGCCAATACGGGAATCATGGATTTAGGCGCCGCCAGACGGCTGAACCCTCCGCCACTTTTCAAAACAGCAGAAGCGGCCAATAGGGGAGCTCCGTAATAGGCCCGGGCTCCGGAGATAGTCAGAATATTTCCAAATGATTTTTTATGGCCCGCAGGGTCTCTGGGAGGAAGCGGTAGGCATTGATTTATTTCGATAGAGAAGGTGTTGGAGTCGTAAATTTCAGGAGGAAAAGAGATTCTGGATAAATGAAGGTCTCCGTTATAGGAAAATCCGGGATAGAGAATGTTTCCCGGTTTCAGAGCCCCGAAACTGATAGTCTTTCCCGCCCGTACCGCTGTTCCCATTATCTGTCCTGTATCCCCGTTGATTCCTGTGGGAATATCTATGGATAGAACAGGTTTATTCACAGAATTAACTGTTTCAATAAAAATCTTCAGTTCTCCGGTAATTTCTCTACTGAGTCCCGTTCCCAGAAGGGCATCGATTATAATATCCGTGTCCTCCAGTTCTTTAATCAGTCTTTCCTTAGAGAAACGGTGGATTATTTCAATGGGATAGTTTTGCAGAATTCTGAAATTTTCCAGAGTGGATCCCCGAAGCTGATCGGGTTGACCGTTCATAAGGATAAGAGGGGCTCCTCCCTCTGAGTACAGAAGTCTGGCCAGGGCTAAACCATCTCCGCCGTTATTTCCCGATCCGCAGAGAATCAGAAAATTGTTTCCCTCAATTCTGTATTTCTCCCGCACAATCCGGCAGGCGGCATTGGCGGCATTTTCCATAAGAATTATTTCGGGAACAGTATAATCTTCTATGGCGGTTCTATCCATTTCTGCCGCTTGTAAGACAGTAACAAGTTTCATAGACTATTTTTTTTGTTCTGTTAAGCCGGCATACTGAAACATTTCCGCAAGAACCCACATGAAATTGTTATTTTCTGTAGGTACCAGGAACTGAGACGTATCGATATTCTCGTTGTTCTCCGCAATAAGAGTCACTTCTTTTATGCTTAGAACAGGATAGATTTTATCTCTGTTAAAGTTTCTGGCAATATCGACATAATTGTGTGATATATGGGGAAAAAACTCCTGTATCTGTCGTTCATAATCATCTCTCACTCTTACAAAAAATATTCCTGTTGTCATCGCCCTTTCTCCTCAAATCGACTATATTCGGATCCCGACACTAGGTGTCCGCCGAAATCTCTGGTATTAATTCTTTAGTATATATCCCATTGCAGATTCCCGATAGAGATGGCTGGACAACCAGCCACCTTGCATTCCTGTTCCCCGCATTCTCATGGCGGAGTTTGCTGTTGTATCATCGGGAAACAGCAGGTTCATAGATTCCAGAATTATCCCTTTTTTATAATGTTCGTGAATATAGGTCACGTTTCCATTCTGTTCTACTTTCACAACTATACCCATATGGGTCAGATAATCATTTCTGATTCCATCTCCATTGGAATCATAGGTGTTGTCCCAGAATAGTATATCACCGGGAACAGGTATTTTCGTATTATAAATAAGTTTTTTATCATCGAGATACTGATAGATTCTAGAGGTTCCTCCTCCCGTGTATTTGTTGAAATCTCTGGACAGGTCTATTCCCGCATAGTAATAAATGGCCATAACCGTTCCGGAACAGTCGAGATTGAATGCCCGCCCATTTACATTGAGAGTCGTTCTACCCAGGGCCCAATGTGATCCTTCAATAAGTTTTTCCTGTGTTTTTGTCAGGTCTACACCTGTTTGGGGAGCAGAAGATAACCCTGTTTCCGGGGCCGATTTGCATGAATGAGATAGGGCTGCTATTAATAATATAATAACAAATTTAACCTTTGTAGGATATACCGATAAAATAGGTTTCAAAGGACTCCTTCCTCACAGCTTTTGGCTTAAAAATTTTTACAGTCTCAAAAATGGTTTTCATATAATCCAGTAGTTCCTTTTCGTCACCCCCCTGGAAAATCTTTAAAACCATGGATCCCCCTTTTTTTAAAAGAGGATCCGCCAGGCCTATAACCCTTTCAACCAGAGAGTAGGAGCGACCTGTATCAATCGTTCTATTTCCCGTTGTCGCAGGAGCGGCATCACTTAAAATTGTATCATAAGGGCCTTTTTCT
>JAEINM010000015.1 GCA_016342385.1 Spirochaetaceae bacterium
GATTGATTCCACCTCCGATCTGAAGACCTGAAGGATACGCTTTTATTGCCTGTTCTGCTTCGGTTTCATTTCCCGGTCCCAGCTTTATAATATGTCCGCCTGAAAGAGAATCTCTTTTGTACATTTTTGCATAATAGGCGGCATCGAACCTGGAGATGAAATTTTCTTTTGCCGAATTATTTTTATCGGAAAGAGTTCCACCGACAATCTGTTTGACTTTTCCATTGTGAAGATCTATGCAGGGTCTGATTTTCATGTTGTTATTATATCCCTTCTAATTTTGCCTGTATACGGGGCGTTTCTCCGATTCTTTTTCATTTTTTATATTGACAGATTTAAAAAGAAATCTTAAATATATATTAGTTGAATTGTCTGATGTGATCAGCATTCAACCGCAGACCTACGGACCCTGTATGCTAACGGAAGTCTGCTGTCATCTTCATATAATAAATACCGGAAGGTATAGGAGTTGCGCAGCAAAAGACTGTTAAAAGTCTATTCGGCTAAATTCGTTATGGGTAAAATCCGCAAAAAATAAATGACATAAAACTCCCGATAACAAAGAATAAAACCGCAATAGCTGCCCTCTCATGGTGGAATGGAGGAAAAAATGTCAGAAAAGTTATGGTTTATTAAAGAGGAAAGTGATGTCATTGCTGTATTTAATGATCGGGATATCGCCTCTGAAGAAATGTACTACCTGAAAGAGGATAACCCCACAGGAAGATTCAAGATTCACGGACTGTCCTATAGTGAACTGGATGATTATTCAGATGAATACGACCTTGCTATTTCTGAAGGATATTTAGAAGTGTAAAATGATATATCCCGCAAAATAAATCCTGACAATTTTGCGGGATAAATAAAAAATCATAGACTATACCCTTCCCCCCCTTAACCTGGAAAAGAAGAGAGAGATGCAGAGAACTCATCAAAATAGTTTTTTCTATTTCCAGTATATATAACGGAGGATTCCGAACTCATCCATATCCTCTACTGGTCTGGGTTGAATATTGGCCAGCCGGGAATCATAGGCATAAAGTAACGCCTTATTGTACGTATAGATCCAGGGCAGCTCTTCCGCCCAGATCTTCTGAATAATCTGCCATTCCCGCGTTCTCTCCGCCTCATCAATAGTGTTATTAGCCCGTTCCCAGGCTTCGTCGACAGATCTTTCCCATTCTCTTCGCGGTTCAATCTGATTGGGTTCTATAAGATGAAGATTTCCCCGGGATCTATACACATTGGCTCCTGAAATCGGATCTACCGATCCTGATAATTCTGTGAGTATCATGTCCCAGTCATGACCTGAAAGAAGTTTCGAACTAAGAGCATTAAAGCTTTCCTGCAGAAGATTAATTTCAACACCGACTTTCCCCGCTTCATAAGCGAAAAGTTCTCCAATAGCCTTCCGGGTGTTATTGCCCGAATCTGTCGTCAATCTTAGAGAGATTCTGTTCCCCTTCTCATCCTCCCTGATCCCATCACCATCGTTATCAATCCATCCAAGCTCATCGAGAAGTTTTCCCGCTAGATGAGGGTCGAATTTACAGGCCATATCATCAATATCCTCCCAGTAATATGGACTGGATCTCGGAATAAATGAATATTGAGGATAGGCGAATCCATAGGCAACACTATTAATGAGAGTCTGTCTATCCACCAGGTGCGCCAAGGCTGTCCTAAATTGTTTATTTGACGTCCACAAGAGGACTTCCGGCCTGACATCCTCCCCATGAGGATTCTGATTCATGACTATAAACTGGGTTGAGGAATCAGGCCCTACATTGTAGATTTCAAATCCCGATTTCTCTTTCCGATCAATCAGGGCAGCATAATCTTTACCTCTCAGTGAATAAAAATCTGTTTCACCGGACTGAAATCTTGCCAGCTGAGACTCCTGATC
Source organism: Spirochaetaceae bacterium (assembly GCA_016342385.1). Taxonomy (GTDB): domain Bacteria; phylum Spirochaetota; class Spirochaetia; order DSM-2461; family DSM-2461; genus Spirochaeta_F. The sequence goes on from JAEINM010000015.1 coordinate 1,907, forward strand.
TCTCTCGAAAAGAATGACAAGTTTATCCAGATAAGGGAGCTGATTGCCCTCGGCATCTGTTTCAAAATAATAGGGGTTTCTCTTAAGAATAATCCTTCTGCCCCGATCATATTCAGAAACAGTAAAGGGCCCGTTTCCCACAATAGAAGAGACCTCTGTATCGGATCCCCAGAAACTGTTGATTCGTGAGTAATCAATATGATCAGCCTTAATCTCAACAACTTCACCATCAACCAGATCGTATTGATATTCATACCCATCGGCTTCTGCCCATCCGATAAGAGGGCCAAAAATATGTCTTGGATAGGGATGAACTTTACTGATACTGAGCAATCCCGCATAGACCGTGTCTGTTGTAATGGAGAAGGTATAATCATTGATGAGTTGAACTGTTACAGGAAGATGATTAACAAAAAGACTATCTCTTAAACTGGAAAGAACATCTTCTCTGAGGAGGACCTGATTATAGGAGAAAACAAAGTCCCTGGCATTCAGATCTGTTCCGTCAGACCATTTCAGGCCTTTTCGGATTGAATGAGTGATTGTCTTGTGATCTTCGGAAAATGACCATGATTCCGATACAAGAGTTTTCCACTGAAGATTCTGCTGAGATCTTTCAACAAGAGAAGCATATAGTCTCTTCGTAATATGAGTGGAGGAAGTTTCTCCTGCGACAGCATCATTTAGTGTTTTCGGATCGTTCAGAACCGCCATGACCAGCTGCCCACCGGATTTTCCCATAGTAAAATCTTTATACGTAATCTCGGCTACTCCTGCGAATTGAGTTTCTCCCTTTATTTCATCTTCAGTGGTGATTTCCTCCTGCCTGACGCAGCTGATAAACACCAGAGTGGCGATCAATTTCAAAGCAGAGATAAATAATAGGGATTTTCTTTGAATCATATATCTATCCTATAGTATCAGTCCAATCCGGAGGATCTGATTAATCAGTTAATGATAATTGAATAAACTTCTCAATGTCCCCGATGACTATATGGAGTGAATTTGTCCAGAATTCCTTTGACCTGACATCAATCCCCATAAGCTTCACAACATCGGCAATACTATTGCGTCCCGTAGCTTTGAGCAGTTCATTATAGTTTTCCAGAAAAACATCCCCTCTTTTCAGATATTCCCCATAGAGTCCCTTGGCAAAAAGAAGCCCGAAAGCATAGGGGAAATTATAGAAATTTGCCTCACCATAGTAATAATGGGGCTTGCAGATCCACATATAGGGATGGAGACAATCGGGATCAAGTCCATCACCATATGATTCTCTCTGACCATTTATCATGGCCTGTTTCAATTCTTCCACTGATAAGGAGCCCTCTTTTCTCTTCTCAAACAGTTCCGTTTCAAAAAGATAACGGCTGTAAATATCGACTATTACCTGAGCGGCATCAGATATGGAGCTCTCAAGAATGGTAAAAGCCTGGTCTTTATCAGCATCTTTTAAAGCAGCGTTGACAATAATGGTTTCACAGAAAATAGAAGCTGTTTCAGCCAGAGGCATGGGATAGTCAGAATTGATATAGGTTTCATTTTTCAGACAATGCCCGTGATAGGCGTGTCCCAGTTCATGAGCCAGGGTTGTCACATCAGAAAAACTCCCCGTAAAATTGGACATGATTCTGCTTTCGCCGATCACATGGAGATTGGCACAGAAAGCTCCCCCCCGTTTCCCCTCCCGGGTTTCCCCGTCAATCCAGTTATTTTCAAAGGCATTGTCAGCAAAATCAGCCAGTTCATCACTAAAGTTCCTAAAATTTTTTACAATAAAATCTCTGGCTTCTTCATAGGTATACCTCATGTCCGAATTTCCCATGGGTGCGAAAAGTTCATAGAAGGGCAATCCCTTGATGTGTCCCAGGAGTTTCCCTTTTTTCTTAAAATATTTTCGGAATGACGGTAAGGATTCTTTCATGGCGCCCAGCATGGCCTCAAGAGTCTCTCTGTCCATACGGGATTCTTTCAGAGTCATCTCCAGAGGAGAGGAATAGCCCCGCATCTCACAGGTTGTAATGACTTCTCCTTTAATGCTATTAAGAGCCGCAGCAGCAGATTCATTTAATGTCTCATATGACTTTAATTCTGCCTCATAAGCTGTCTTTCTTATTGTGGGGTCTTTGTCATAGGCCATATTTCTGACAACAGGCAGAGGCAGAGTCTTCTTCTCCCTGCCGATCTCAATTGGAACAAGCAGATTTGATGTCAGAACATTCCATAACTGACTCCAGGCGGTTGAACCGGTGGTTTTCATTTTGGCGATGACAACTTCCACATCATCATCAAGCCTATAACGGCTATTATCCACTGTTTCTAAAAGGAAAAACTTATGAGCCTTTAAAAGACTAGATAATTCTATATAATCATGCAGGTTTTCAAGGGAGGCTATCCACTTGGTAAACCTGGTTTGAGCTTTTGTCAGAGCTGTCATTTTAACTTCGAGAAGCTCTTCATATTTTTTGGCTGTATCATTAGAAGCATCCACACTGAAAACCAGTTCAGCGTAAGATGATAGACGGCTGTGAAGATGTCCCAGTTCATTTCCCCTATCGATCCACCATCGGATTTTGTCCAGTCCATCCTCTTTATCTTTTAAAGCTTTTTCAGACCATTTTACCATTTCCTCAATCTGATCATCCAATTGTTTAAGATCATCTGCAAATTCCGCACTTTCAAATGATTTGTACAGATTATCAAGATTCCATCTCATTTCCAAATTTCTACTCCTGTGTTTTTCTAATGACTTAACTGTCGGAATATCACTATAAATTCTCAATATCTCTTGCCCATATGACTCGTCACTCCCGGAGAGAGAAAAGAACCAGGTCTTGTGAAATAAAAAGTGAAATCAGGACATTCTTATGGTTAACTATAATATATGGATCGTGAAAGAGAAAAAAAAACTATCAATTGAGGGAAACTTTTCAACTTAAACAGAGATGGCTTTCACTCTCTCCCTCTGAAGGAGAAATATACATCCCCAAAGCACTAAAGCACCAAGCCCGATAAGAAATCGGGATAGTGATGTTGATCCGAAATACACGGAGAGAAGATCGGGTCTCAACAATGTAAAAGTGACAATAGCCAGTAGAATGGATTCATACCAGCGGTTTCTCAGTAGAAAAAAATTCTGTGTCAATGCGGCAAAAGCCATCATGGCCGCCAATGCGGTAAAAAATATCCATAAACCATGAAAAACGTTATCAATCCCCATAAGTAATAAATCTGTATTAAATAAAAACATAAAAGGAAGAACCGCTGTTCTAATATCATAGGAAAATCCCTGCAATCCTGTTTTTACCGGATCGGCTTTTGCTATGGCCGCAGCCGCTAAGGCCGCTAATCCCACAGGGGGAGTGTCATCTGCCAGTATACCAAAAAAGAAAACAAATAAATGGACTGCAATGAGAGGAAAGAATAAACCACTTTTTGCTCCCAGGGTTACAATGACGGGAGCTGTCAATGATGCCATAACAATATAAGTAGCCGTTGTGGGTAGCCCCATTCCCAAAATAAGACAGGCAATGGCAGTGATCACCAATATTAAAGTAAAATTCCCCCCGGATAGGACTTCTATGACTTGGGTAATAATTTCTCCGAGCCCCAGAGTAACCAGCCCTACAATAATGCCAGCCGAAGCAACCGCCACACCAATACCCATCATATTCTTCCCGCAGGATTCCAGGGCAGACCACAACTGATAGAGACTTTTCAGAATGGCATTCTTCACTGATTTTTTATAATACACAGCCTTTATAATATTTTGTACTGGAATAAGAATGAATAAGGAAAGAATGGCCCGAAAAGCGGCTAAAGCCGGCGAATGTTTAAGAACAACCAGTTCTACAATCAGAAAAGCCAGAGGAATTAAAAAATGGATTCCTTTGAAAAATGTGGGATAAAAGGCGGGGAGATTTTCTTTCGGGACCCCCTTGATACCCAGTTTTGAAGCTTCCAGATGAGCGATATACATGAGAGAAATAAATGAAATAACTGCCGGGATAAGAGCTGCTTTTATAACTTCGAAATATTCGATATTACAATACCCGGCAATAATAAAAGCGGCAGCTCCCATAATAGGCGGCATGAACTGACCATTAGTGCTGCAGGCAACTTCAACAGCACCGGCCTTATAGGGGGGATACCCGACACTTTTCATAAGAGGGATTGTAAACCTTCCTGTTGTAACAGTGTTGGCGATGCTCGATCCGGAAACCATTCCTGTCAGGGCACTGGCCAGAACAGCCGCCTTAGCCGGTCCTCCCTTAAACGGGCCGAGTAGACTGAAAGCCAGATCAACGAAATATTTTCCGGCTCCCGCTTTGTCCAGTAGGGATCCGAATAAAACAAAGAGAAAAACAATCGTCGCTGAAACATCGAGAGGTACACCGTATATACCTTCAGTTGACATGGTTATCTGACCAATGAATCTACTGACTGAAACACCTTTGAAAGCAAGAAATGAAGGAAGATAGGGACCGAAGAAACCATAGAAAATAAAGGCACAGACCACTAGTGGTAACACCGGGCCAATTGCTCGTCTTACCGCTTCCAGTAGCAACACCACCAGAGCAAATCCGATTACCAGATCCCTGACGGCAGGAGATCCCTGCCGGCTAGTCAATCCGAAATAATCGATTGCCAGATAAAGAGCAGCAGCAGCGGCGGTAAAAGCAAAAAAATAATCGGGAATCCTATACCTGTCGTTGTTAGAGAGATGCTTCATTAAAGGGCTTTTTCCGGATTTCTTAAAAATAGGATGTGTCAGATAAACAAGAGAGATGGCAAATGCCAGGTGTATGGATCTTATTAAAGTGGCATCGAGCAGGAGCACCGCAGCTGTCAGTAATTGAAAAACAGACCACGAAACCGCCAGAACAGGGACAATCCATCGGGATAAACCGGTAAACTCTCTTGCCCCCCATTCAATCTTCTCTGCCAACAGCTGATTGTCCCTCAATTCAGGGTTTTCACCATTCATATCTGTTTCATCATCCATATACAATCCTTGCCCTTATCTGTGCAGATTAAAGCTTTTACTCAAAGATATATTGACTATGAGATCTGCACCATTATTAGTAAAAGCATCTTCTTCAAATCCCATCTGCAGCCTATAACCGGAAAGATCCATTACAACTCCCGCTTGAATATCTGTCATAGGCTTATGGAGTTTTACAGAATGAGTGATGTTCTCCGGCACTGTGACTCCCTCTTTAATCGGGGAAGTGCAGAGTCTGAATTGAGCTATAAGAGATATTTTTCGTGAGAGAATAAATTCAACAGAAGTCAAAAGACTGTATATAGGTTCTGGTGATAGTGTATTTTTCAACAGCATCTGTCCCGGAACAGTGAACCCATTCTGCACATAAACAGCCAACCATTTTGTAATGTAAAAATCCGCCAGAAGAGACAAAGCCACATCGCCATAGCCGGAACCGGTGACTGATTCTATGGATCCTGTGGGTAATTTTATGGCTGAAAACAGGGCTAAATCCATAAATTTCAGGTGCAGAAATGACCATTTTACAAAGAGATCAGTATCTCCGAAAGCTGCAGTGGGTTCGCCCAATGAAAAATCCATCCCCGATGTGGTGTGAAGATTAATAAACACTTCGTTTTGTCCATACGATTCTCTTCCCCCGTTGGGAAAGGAAAAAAGAGAGTGAAAAGCTTCAAAAACAGGATCGAGGAAACCACCGTAATAGACATGGAATCTTGTGGTCAGCCCGATTTCCAGAGTGTCCAGGGGGTTAAAAGAGACTGTTGGCTCAAAAATATATCCCTCATAATCAATATATCTCTCTTTAATCAAAGTGTCCCCATATTGATGAAACTCCGTTACAATATCCTGAACTAAGTATTGAGATAGGTTAAAACTCAGATCACTCTTCCTCCCCGGGGCAGCTTCCATACCGGGGAAAGAGTAATAGGGGAGAAAAAGGACATAATAGTTCTTCCCCCACAGTGGTCCTTTGGCATCACCGGAAAAAAGAGGTATGGAAAAAAACATGATAAATAGTGTTAGAAATAGAAATATTTTTTTCATATTATTTGAACATCAATGATGACAGGGCGTAAACACCTGCGGGATCATTCAATTCCTCCAGAGCTTTTAATTTCTTCAAAGCAGTCTGCTGTGAGATCAATTCAAACAAACTGAAATTTGAAAACAGTTCAGACGATACGGAACTGCCGAGAATAGTATTGATTAATCTGTCACTCATTGGTAATTCTCTTCTGACAAATTCCTTTCTATACGAGTCGGGATCCAATCCCGCAAGTCCCGCTGCAGCCTCTACGGCTTTATCCAGACCTCCCAGTTGATCGACAAGCCCATTGTCTCTAGCCTGAGTTCCGCTCCAGACCCGGCCCTGTGCCACAGCATGAACCTCTTCAATGGATTTCCCGCTCGACATTGATACAACATTTAAAAACTCCCTGTATATGTGGTCGACTGAACTCTGGTAAATTTTCCCGACTCGAGGATCAAGATCGCGGTCACTGCGCATAGAACCGGCCATCCATGTCGTTCCTACACCATCTACTGTGATCCCGAGATATTCACTGAGAGGATCTTCAAAGGTGGCGATTAGAGAAAAGACTCCTATGGAGCCGGTAATTGTTGTGGGAAGAGCCCATATCTCATCGGAAGCTGTACTGATCCAGTATCCGCCGGACGCAGCCACGGAACCCATTGAAATTACAACAGGAACTCCGGATTCCCGGAGTTTTTCCAGTTTACGCCGCACTATCTCCGAAGCAAAAGCACTGCCTCCGCCACTGTCGACACGGAGAACAAGAGCCTTACAGAAACTGTCATACTGGACAGCATCTATGAGTTCTGATAAAGAATCTCCACCGATATTTCCCGGATCTTCATAACCGTTATATATAGTTCCGCTGGCTGTAATGATAGCGACTTTATCTTCCATCGCACTGGCGGTCTGTCCTTTGAGCTGTAGATAATCTTCAAAATAAATTTGATTAAATGTATCGAAATCAAAAGAAAAACCGCTGATATCAATCATTAAAGAGCGAAGCTCTTCGCGGTCCTTCACTCCGTCGATTAGCGAGACATCCAGAGCTGTCCTGACTGTAGAGCCTCCTGATTCTTCAAGGAGATCGACATAATTATCAATAAACATACTGAACTGACCTGGACTCATTCCTCTTGATTCTGAGACTGTCTCTACATAATACTCCCAGAGATCTCCACTCCAATGAAGATTCTCCTCTCTCGCCTCATCTGACATGGACGAGCGGGTATACACCTCGCCATAAGATTTGTATTTCCCCGCATGAAAATAATTTACATCGATTCCGAGCCGCTCAAGGCCCTCGCCATAATAACGGTTGTACACAGAAAACCCCGTTATCAGAAAGTCCCCCATTGGATCGACGTATATCTCATCAGCTATGGAAGCGACAAAATACGAGCTCTGATCATAGGCATCGGAAAAGGCAATTATTTTTTTTCCGGTTTCTTTAAAATTATCGAGAGCTGAACGGATCTCTGTAAGCGCGGCAAGACCGGCACCACCCATATATCTGAAGTCCAGCAGAATAGAGTTTATTTTATCATCAGATGCGGCTGTTTCTATAGAATCTAAAATATCCCATAAAAGAGTTTCGCTCATATCTATGCCATTATAATCTCCTATAGTTCTGCTCAGCGTCGTTCCCGACAGCTCTTCGACAACTGTTCCATGAATCTCTATGATTAAAGTATTCTGCGAACCGGTCAGCTTGATATTTTCTCCGATAAATGGACTAATAATAAGGAGAAGAAAAAAAGCCCAGAACAGAAGATTTAACGTAATTTTACGGATCAGTTCAAAGGGGGCAAAGATTTTTTTTATATAGTAGAAAAATTTATTTTTTTTGTTTCGCATTTATCTGTACTCCCTTAAATTATATTCAGGGTTAATAGTACAATTAAAATAATATAAAAAAAAGCTATCTAGGAGATTATTATGGCAGAAATGAAAACGACAGCAGCTCAAGTAAAAAAAGCATATTTTACTCAGGCCGAAAATCTGAAGGTTATCAGAAAGAGACTGAACCGGCCTCTGACTCTGGCAGAAAAAATCTTCTTCGGGCACCTGATAGATGGGGAAAAACAGGATTTGACCAGAGGTAAAAGTTTCCTTCTGCTCAGGCCGGACCGTGTAGCCATGCAGGATGCCACAGCACAGATGGCTCTACTGCAGTTTATGCTGACCGGTCGTGATGAATCCGCAGTCCCGGCGACAACACATTGCGATCACCTGATTCGGGGAAGGGACGGAGAAAATGCCGACATGGAAAAAGCAATTGTTGAGAACAAAGAAGTCTACGATTTCCTCTCATCTGTTTCCAGCCGTTACGGTATAGGCTTCTGGAAGCCCGGTGCAGGAATTATTCATCAGGTTATACTTGAAAATTATGCCTTCCCGGGAGGTATGATGATCGGAACCGATTCTCATACCCCCAATGCAGGCGGATTATCCATGGCGGCCTGTGGAGTCGGTGGGGCCGATGCCTGCGATGTCATGGCGGGCCTTCCCTGGGAAGTAAAAAATCCCGGGATCACCGGAGTCAGACTGACAGGAAAACTCAACAGCTGGTGTTCACCAAAAGATATCATTATCAATTTAATTGGAAAGTTGACTGTTAAAGGTGGAACAAACCGGGTAATGGAATATTTCGGTGAAGGCTGTGACACGATCAGCTGTACGGGAAAAGCCACCATTACCAATATGGGTGCCGAGTTGGGAGCTACCTGCTCGATCTTTCCCTATGATAAAAATATGGAAGAATACCTGAAGGCCACCGGACGGGCTGATCTGGCAGAACTGGCTAATGACAATAGAGCAAACCTCACTGCTGATAGGGAAGTGTATTCAAATCCTTCAGAATATTACGATCAGGTAGTTGAAATTAATCTCTCTGAACTGGAACCTCATCTGACAGGTCCTCATACTCCAGATGCAGCTGTAACTATTAGTGAAATCCGCAAAAAAGCTGACAGCGAGGGATGGCCTCTGGAAGTTTCAGCAGCACTCATCGGTTCCTGTACCAACTCATCCTATGAAGATATGTCCAAATCGGCAAATCTGGCAGAGCAGGCTTTAAAAGCTGGCCTGACAATGAAAGTCCCCTTTTACATTTCCCCCGGTTCAAGTGTCGTGAAATTCACAATAAAAAGAGATGGTGCCATTGATATCCTCAAAGAAGCGGGAGGTACAGTCCTGGCCAATGCCTGTGGCCCATGTATCGGTCAATGGGAGAGACTTGGAATGAAAGACGGTGTTAAAAATACGATCGTTAATAGTTTTAACAGAAACTTCCGCGCAAGGAACGACGGGAATAAAGCGACTTTATCTTTTATCGGAGGTCCTGAACTTGTAACGATGCTCGCTTTCGCGGGAAATCTCGATTTCAATCCCTCAACAGATTCGATCAAAACACCAGATGGTAAAGATTTCAGATTTACACCTCCTGTTGCCCCCGCCCTTCCACCGGAAGGCTTTGTTGAAGACACCGTCGGATTCCAGATGCCCGCAGGAAAAGATGTGGATGTTATCGTCAAAGAGAACTCTGACCGACTCCAGCTCCTCACTCCCTTTAAGCCCTTTAAAGCTGAAGAACTGAAGGAAATGTATGTTCTCTGTAAAGCCAAAGGGAAATGTACAACAGACCACATCAGTCCCGCAGGAAAATGGCTCAAATACAGAGGTCACCTGGAAAATATTTCGGGAAATATGCTCTCCGGCGCCGTAAACTTCTATACAGAAGAGATGGGAGCCGGCACAAATCTTCTCTCGGGGGACAAAAATGTTCTCTTTCCCGAAACGGCCGCTGCTTACCGCGATAAGGGAACACCCTGGGTAATCATCGGAGACGAGAATTATGGAGAAGGATCGAGTCGTGAGCACGCCGCCATGAGTCCCCGATATATGGGTGGTGCCGCGGTAATCGTTAAAAGTTTTGCACGAATCCATGAGACAAACCTTAAAAAACAGGGCATGCTGGCTCTGACTTTTGCAGATCCCTCGGATTACGACAAGATTCTGGAAGATGACAGAGTGACTCTGGCTGATATTTCCGGATTTGCTCCGGGGAAAGATGTAAAAGCGGTGATATCTCATAAAAACGGCAGTTCAGATGAAATTATCCTGAATCATACATACAATGATGAACAGATTCACTGGTATAAAGCCGGATCTGCTCTTAATGCCCTGAGAGAGGGCTAAAGACATAATCCATCCAATCAAGCCCCTCCCTTCAAGAGCTATGACCTCCAGAAGGGGGGCTTGGGTTTTAGCGCCTAGTTTATATAAAAAATCAGTTCCTCTATGGAATTCTTTCTTCCTTCACCCAATACAGTGACAACTCTCAATTTATCATCGGCAAAATCAATTACCTCATAGGTTAAATCATCCCATCCTCTATAGGAACGGACTTTGCAGGGATCGCCTTCGACTTCGACACCTTCTCTCAGGAAAAAACCGTCATAAGCCATCACTTCTCGGGATTCATGTTTTCTCTGAATCTCTCTATGAATTTTTCTATTATCATTTAAATAACTCTGAATGATCTCATTGTCCCTGACCTTCAACATTTGCAGTTCTAAATCGGAATTACAGATAAAAGAAACATTACTATATGTAATTATTGTGTATGAAAGTTTGTATCCGTTTTTCTCAAGCAGATAATCATTAAAATCGTAAGGATTGATGTATCGGAATGTCACATCAAGGGGATCTCCACAGTCCGATAGAATCTGCGAATAAGATACCGGTTTATTATGATCATTCCTGTAGCTTTCCAGTACAGCGGGGAAATTCAACAGATTATCTTTTTCTTCTTTTATGGTGTAAATCCGATCTACTGTTGTTGCGAGAAGCCCTGTGTAATCGTATTTGTTATTATCCAGTATTTTAAAAAAGCTATTTGCTTTTGCGGGGACATCTTTTTTCTCAAATTCCCAGAAAAGTTCTTCCAGTTCTCTTCTCGAGATCTTCTTATCAGATTTTGAATTCTCTGTGACGCCATCATTATTCTGTATTACAGTCGTGGCACAAGAGAAAAATAAAAATAATGATAATAACAGTAATATAGATTTTTTCAATTCCATCTCCATTATTGTAACAGCAAATACAAGTTTTTAAAAAATTATATTTAAGGTTTTTGTGGAAAGTTATTAATGACAAGGATCTCCGCACATGGTAAGAAGTGATAATGTATATGATAATTATGTATTAATCCATATGAAAAAAAGTAGCGAAATTGAAAAAAAAGAAAGAAAAATTCCTCCGGGAAATGAAGAGATGGCTCATTTTTATCCTTCTGGGCGGCTTCTTTGTCCTTTTCAATCCCCATAGAGATTCATGGAAATTCCCTATGGGTGTCACTGCAGAATGGGCAGAACGGGGGCGTTTCCTGGGATGGATGATAATGACAGGAGGGTATCCCTTATCCCTTATAATACGTTTACTCATTTATCTTCTTAAGAGATTACCTCTTAAGAAATAGTTTCTAATATCGATTAAAGCCAGAATAAAATCCCTATTCTGTAGTTATTATCACTTTTCCTCTGGCATGACCTTCTTCCACATATCGAATAGCATTTGCCGTCTCTCTTAAGGGATAACAACGATCTATAACAGATTTCATTTTACCCGAGATAGTCAGCTCTCCTAGATAAATCAGATCCTCTTTATTTAGTTTTGCCATCGAGCTGCCCAATGTCCTCTTTCCCAAAAGCGACAATAGCGGCCCCAGTAGCAGAGCCTGGTACATTTGCTTTTCTGCCCCTCCTGTCATGACATATATTCCCTCACCTGTCAAAGCCCGTTTATAATCTAAAATATGATGATATCCATTTGCCGCTAGAATCAAATCATATGACTGGCCGTTTTTTGTAAAATCCTCTTTATTATAATCAATAACATGATCCGCACCGAGAGATTGCACCAATTCCACCTTGGTGGAGCTACAAACAGCAGTCACTTCAGCTCCCAGGCTTTTAGCAATCTGCACAGCAAAGGTCCCCACTCCTCCAGAGGCTCCATTTATCAGAACTTTTTGTCCCGATTTGATACATCCATCATCGCGAAGTGCCTGCAGAGCTGTGATAGCCGCCATAGGCATGGCAGCAGCTTCCTCAAAAGTGATACCGGCCGGTTTTAAGACGATTGAATTCTCATTGGCACAGACATACTCGGCAAATCCGCCATTTCCATCACCAGATAGATCCCCGAAGATTTCATCCCCCGGTTTAAACTGTTCCACACCACGACCGACAGCCTCAATACGTCCCGCAATATCGGCCCCGAGAATCTTATTTTTTGGTTTAAAAAAACCTAAACCCGCTATTCGGACCAGAAAGGGATCAGCTCTCAGAAGGTGCCAGTCGTAGGCATTAACAGATGCCGCCATAATCTTTATCAGAACCTCACGGTCCCCGGGAGTCGGTATTTCCAGTTCCTGTAATTCAAGAATATCGGGAGAGCCATATTTTTCATTGACTACTGCTATCATTTCACACCTCTACTGTATGTTTTACTTGTAATTTTTCTATCCATTTTTTATTATTCCAGAGAGCGCATCCTCCATGTTCTTCATGGAGATTATTGTGATTAGCCCGGATGGTCTGTAAAAAAGGATGATCCAGAGCTTCTTTCAGACTGACATCCTCCAGGGAACTGACCGAATAGGGGGCAAAAGGACAGGGTTCCACATCTCCCGATGGATTGACATGGAAAAATCCTCTGCCCGCAGAAAGACAACCATCAAATTCTTCTTCATCTCCGGGAAAAGAGATAAAGAGGGCCGGGTTCTTTCGGCGTAGGGTTTTCAGCCGGTCTTCCAGAATAATCCTCTGTTCTTTATGTAAACAGAGATTTTCTGTCCCCGATTCAAAGGGCACATATTCATTATAGAAAAACACTTTTGCTCCAAGGACGGCTTTCTCTTTAATATAGTCTTCATCGGTAATGGTATCGAGATTTTCCGCTGTAGCGGTGAAGGATATACCGCAAAAAATCTTGTTTTTCTTCAATTTCTCCAAGGTTTTGGAAACAGTGGAAAAAACATGTTTTCCCCTTCTCCGGTCTGTCTGCAGAGAATCTCCTTCCAGACTGAGAATAGGTATAACATTTTTCTGCCGGCGCAACCTGAGAATAATCTCATCATCAATAAGCATTCCATTTGTAAAAACAGGAAAAAGCATGGCGGGAAACTTTTCCGTAATACCAAGAATGTCTTTTCTGCTGAAGGGTTCACCTCCAGCCAGAAGAGCTATTGACGTTCCCAGAGCCTGAGCCTGAGTGATAAGAGAGACTAATTTCTCTGTACTCATTTCCCGACCTAAAGATTCATGATTAACCCGGGAATAACAACCGGAGCATTTAAGATTACACTGCTTTGTAATGCTTATAATCATAAACGGCGGTATTGATTTTCCAGGTTCATCCCCGACAAACCGCTTATTGGCCAGAAGATTCTGTTTGCGAATAAATCGCAAAAGAAAAAGACCAAAAGCAGGCCTGGTTAGAGAGACTTTTAAAGCCTCAGAAAAGAGTCTGCCTATTTTTTTTTCCAAAAGGATACGATATTCCTTTGATATGTTCTTATCACCGTCTGATCTTTTTATGAAGGATTCTTCATTGACGGTGGCTGTACTATTATTCATATTCATTTTTTCCTCTTATTCTTTATGTACACCAATATAAACTTATATAAAATGGAATCAAAAAATAATCCTGTGAATGGTCTGCTTTTAATGATGAGTGGTAGGATATTGTCTTTTGATGGTGCCTATATTTCATTAGGAATGAACAGAAATACCGACTTTTCCCCTGGCATGGCCTTTCCCATAGTACCTGAGCGCTTCTGCAGCCTCTTTTAAAGGGTAACACCTGTCTAAATGGGATCTCACTCTACCGGATTCAAGAAGTTGACTGATACAAAGCAGATCATTCCGGTTTATACTCCCCGTAATATTTCCCATTTTTTTTCTTCCGAACATTGAAATGATAGGTCCTAATAACATTGCCTGAAATGTTTGAGCCAAAGCCCCTCCTGTGGAAACATAAATCCCCTGTCGACTTAATGATCGTCTATAGTCAAAAATCGAATGATATCCGGCAGTCGCGAGAATTAAATCATATTTCTGCCCATTTCTGGTGAAATCTTCTTTGAGATAGTCAATAACATAATCCGCCCCTAAAGACCTTACCATTTCCATATTACCAGTGCTGCACAGTCCTGTCACTTCAGCTCCAAAAGATTTAGCTATCTGAACAGCAAATGTTCCTATTCCCCCAGAAGCACCGCAAATCAGAACCTTCTTTCCTTTCTGGATTTGCCCTTTGTCCCGAAGCCCCTGCAAAGCCACTACAGCGGCTTCGGCTGCAGCAGCTGCTTCAATAAAAGAGACATTACCTGGTTTAACAACTAGTGCATCCTCTGAAACTACAGAATATTCAGCAAATGCACCAAAGCAACCAATATTCCCGAAAACTTCATCTCCAGGTGAAAAGTTTTTTACTTTACTGCCCACAGCTTCAACCTGTCCTGCAATATCACTACCGGGTATGTTTTCTTTCGGTCTGAAAAAACCCGACCAGAGACGGGCCAATAGAGGTTTTCCCTCCATAAAAGCCGGGACATGAAAATTAACAGATGATCCAAATACTTTTATCAGGACTTCATTTTCACCGATTGCCGGTTTTTCTATATCTTTATATTCAAGTACATCAGGGGATCCATATTTTTCATAGACGACTGCTTTCATAAGGAATCCTCCATGGTTACAACGACTTTCCCTTTGTGATTGGCCTTTCCAAAGTACTCAATGATTTCAGGGACTTCACTGAACTTGTAGGGGCCATCAATAACTGGTTTGAGCTTTCCCGACTGGTATAACTCCTTTATATATTCAATATCTTTGTTTGCTTTCAGTAAGACTAAGCGTATCTTCTTTTTGCAAATCAGAGAAATCCATGGTCCCAGGATTGAAATTTGAAAAATACGCGCCATAGATCCTCCGACAGTAACGTAAACACCTCCGGGATTTAAAACACGAGCATAGGCAAAAGGTGAACGGTTTGTTTTAGCATCGAGAATCAGATCATAAGTTTTTCCACTTTTTGTGAAATCTTCCCGCTTATAGTCGATGACATGGTCAAAGCCAGTCTGATCCATCATATCCAGCTTTTCTGCACTGTCTACTCCGGTAACTTCCATATGACCGAAGAGCTTGGCTAGCTGCACGCCAAAAGTCCCGACTCCCCCGCCGCCACCATTTATCAACAACTTTTGTCCCGCTTGTATCTTTCCAATGTCCCTAAGGCCCTGAATGGCCAGTATGGATGCATGAGGTATGGCTGCAGCTTCTATGAATGGCATTGTAGACGGTTTCAAAGCAATGGCTTTCTCTTTTACACAGACATACTCTGCAAAACCACCGAAGCCGCTCTCTGAGATATCCCCGAAAACCTCATCACCCGGGGAGAAATTTGCTACTTTTGCGCCGACAGATTCTACCTGCCCCGCTATATCGACTCCGGGAATGGTGACTGATGGTTTTAAGAGCCCAGAGATCAGGCGAATGACAAAAGGCTTCCCTCTCATTAGCCCCCAGTCCCAGTCATTTATAGACGCAGCGTAAACTTTTATCAGCACTTCATCATCTTTGGGAACAGGTTTTTCAATATCCATCAGTTTAAGAGCATCTTTTGATCCGTATCTGGTAATTACTATAGCTTTCATGACATTTCCTTTCATTATCAAATTTCAAAATTAAATCCTGCCTTAATTAATTCCCCATAGCGCTCTTTATTAAAACTATAGAGCCGTGCTGCTCTATGAGAAACATCTTTCTCTATTTCATCAAGCTCATTGAGAAATCCCATAGAAAGAATTTTCTTCCTGAAATTTCTCTTATCCAGTCCTGTTTCCAGTACTATCTCATAGAGGATCTGAAGTTGAGAGAGTGTAAACTTTTCCGGGAGCAGTTCAAAACCGATTGGCTGGTACCGGACCTTGCCCCTTAGCCTGACAATAGCAGTATTCAGTATGGATTCGTGGTCAAATGAGAGCATAGGATAATCATCAATGGCAAACCAGGCGGCATCACTGGCATCGGTATCTGCATGAAGCTCCAGATCATTCATTTTCACCAGAGCAAAATAGGCTACCGTAACAATTCGATCCCTGGGATCCCGGTCGACAGCTCCAAAAGTATAGAGTTGCTCGAGATAGATATTGGAGAGTCCAGTTTCCTCCCGGAGTTCCCTTATGGCAGCGTCTTCCAGAGTTTCATCCATCTGGACAAAACCACCGGGTAAGGCCCACTTGTCTTTAAAGGGTTCGAGGTTTCTTCTTATTAAGAGTAATTTCAGATTCTTTCCAACAAGATCCAGACCAAAAACGACACAGTCAACTGTTAAAGCCGGTCTTGGATATTCATAGGTGTATTCCATAGTCCTATTCCTTTCTAGAATTTTTGAATTCCTCCCACCGGGAAGATTTGATTCCATGCTCGCCAACAGGTTCTCCCTGATTTCCTATAATATGGATGATATTATCTGTCCCCCATGCTATGAGATCCGGGTTGATTAGGACCATCCCTACAGGATCAGTCTATAAGACTCAAGCTTTGTGTCTTTTATACACTTTGCCAGTATAGTGTCAAAAACACACGAAGTCAAATGGAAATAATGAGGATGTAAAAAAATAAGAGTAGATATGATTACTTTATTAAACTTTTATGCCATTGGCTCTTCAGGAAAGGCTCGACTTTTGTACTCCAGTAAAAATCCTTTTCACTATCACTTAAAAAAGTGGAATACAAGCCATTTTTCACTATCTGAAGAACTTCTGTTTCACTCAAGCCGCATTCATCGAACAATATAATATATTCTTTATTCAGATCAGTATGAAATAAGACCGGATCATCTGTGTTTACAGAGACATTCAATCCCTGTTTTATAAATTTTTTAATAGGATGCTCTGATAATTCACTCACATAATATTTTGTAACAATATTGCTTGTCGGGCAGACTTCTACGGGGATTTGCATAGATGATACCTTTCTCATAAGCTCATCATCGAGAATAAGGCTTGTACCATGACCGATCCTGGACACTTTTAAAATATCTATCGCCTCAGAGACTGATTCACTTCCAACTTCCTCGCCGGCGTGAGCTACTGTGCGAAGCCCCAGTTCCCTTGCTCTGTCAAATACAGTTTTATAATCAGAGGCCGGATTGTTTTTTTCCCGCCCACCCAATCCGATTCCTATAATCTGGCTATTGCTGTCAGTCTGCTGATACCTGTAAAGATCATTCAGGTTTTCCATAGCATTCTCTAATCCGAAACTTCTCGATACATCTGTAATAATCTTTATCTCCCCATTAATCCGGGCAGCCATATTCCTTATACGGTCATTAAGAAAAGTATAAAATTCCAGAATATCCACATATCCCTGTTTTTTTATCATAGTGGGGGAAATATATAATTCTATATAATATATGGAATTATCTAACATATATTTTTCAAGATCATTTAATAAATGCTGATAATCATAAACATCTCTATAGAAGGTCTGAAAAAAAAGGAATTGATCTATCATCATACCCAGATTGTCAAAGTTAAATTGCTCTTCAAAATGCTTTATTCGATCAAATTCCGGAAGTATTTTATATTTATCGTTTAATATTGCCAGTGATTCATAACTGGCCAGAGCTTCAAGATGCAGATGGATTTCTGTTTTTGGCAATGCTTCTATATTAAACTTCTCAGAAATGCTCATGAATTCCCCTTTCACATAATATAAGTGTATCCATAAAATACAAATATAAACCAAGATTGAGGATATTCACATAACATTTATAGATCAGGTTTTTTATTTCTACTGCCTCTATGTCATTTTTTTAATAGTTCAATTCCTGTATCGGTAATCCTGATCAAACCCTCTTTATAGAGATTCCCCGTTGATTTCTTGAAAATTTTCTTGCTTATATTCAACATATCCCGTATTTCTTCAGGATCACTTTTATCATGGAGAGGTAAGAATCCTCCGGCTTTCTTCAGGGCTTTAAGAACCACATCGTGAGAATCAATAACAGAATCCCATCCTTTTCTTTTAAAAGAGATGTCTATTTTTCCGTCATCCCGCAGCTTTAAGACATAACCGGTCATTCTCTGCCCGATATAGGGTGTCTTGTAGACTTCCGATTTATAGACCAGACCTAAATATTTGTTATCCACAATCACTGTTGTTCCCAGGCTGGTTGTATCCATGGCAATAAGGGAAACCTTGTCTCCCTCTTTGAGGGTTTCTTTATGATCATCTTTTATATATCTCTTCCAGTCGGCATCAGCAATCACACCATCTTTTTCGAAATTCATAATGACGCGAATAAGAATCTTCTCTCCTACTTTCACCTCTTTAATCTGTCTTCTTTCAGGCAGAAAGAGATCTTTTTTAATACCCCATTCCAGGAAAGCACCGAAATCTGTCAGAGAAGTGACCACCAGGTA
>JAEINM010000016.1 GCA_016342385.1 Spirochaetaceae bacterium
AAAGCAGATCTCTTTTCCAGGAACATACCAAAACTTGTGGGTAATAGTATGCCCTTCAGGGGGCTGGGGCTTCAGAGAGCCTTTTAGATAAATCAATAGGTATTCACAAGTGACCTGACTCTGATCTGATCTAACAGTTTTTGCACCTTCCATTCTCCCTTTCTCATAGTGACAATCTTTGTTTCTCCTCCATCGAGATAGAAAAAGTTATCTGACAGAACAGCATCAATTTCAGTAAAATCAATTTCAACATAAAAGGCGGGGTATTCCGCTTTAACTGCTATCCAAAATTCTCTATCCTTTCGGGTAATCTCTACCTCCAGTTGAGGATCCTGCAGATTCATATATTTATAGGGAGTAAAATTATGATAATCTTTAAATTCACTGCCATTTTTATCCCTGTATATAACCGAAAGATAGAGATTCCTTTCACCGCCATTTTTCAGGATCTCAGTGAAAGTCCTTTTTTCAATCAGTTCCGATGAAAAGGGAGCGACAGAAACCCTGTTTTCACCCCTCTTAATCAGTTGGCCCTTCAGATCATAGAGTTTCCACTCCAGATTTCCCGATGTACATTCTCTGCTCTCATTGGAAACGTGAATTGCTGCCGATGTTTCATCGCCGTCAATGGATAAGAGAATATTGTCATAGGCTCTTTTGGCGCCATAGTGAAGTGCTTTCCAGCGTCCGTAATAATCTATGCTCGACCACGAGGCGACGGGCCAGTTATCGTTGATTTGCCAGTAGGTGGAACCCATGCAGCGTCCCCGGTTTCTCCGCCAGTGTTTGATCCCGGTGGTTATGGCTTCGGCCTGACTGATCTGGGATACAAAGACGAGAGAATCGAGATCTTTCGGATATGGGAAATATTTTGAGATATAGGTGAGGATCTTTCCGTTTCCCCCAATGCATTTCTGGTGTTCCTCCATGACCGGAGAGAAAATGTTGAGATCTTCTTCTACAGTAAAACTTCTAATAGTCTTTATCGAGGGAAATGACTCAAATCCGAATTCCGACATGAAGCGGAAATAGTGTTTCTTGAATTGGGAAAAATCCTTGTTCCCGTGCCAGACATCCCAGTAATGGCAGTCTCCTCTGTCGGGATCGTTGGGGTTTTCGAAATTTCCCCCCGATGAGGGAGACGCGGGCCAGTAAAAGAGTTCCGGGCAGATCTCTGAGATTATTTGGGGGAAGATAAACTGATATTGCTTCAGGTACTCGGCTTTTTCTTCGTTTGTCGCCTTGAACCAGGATATGACAGCCCATTCCATCTCATTGTTTCCGCATATCAGTCCGATAGAAGCATGGTGACGGATTCTGGTCAGATTGTCTTTCAGTTCCTCGGTTACATTTTGCATAAAGCTGTCGTTTCTGACATCATATAGGGCGCAGGCAAACATCAGGTCATGCCAGATGATCAGGCCGTTCTCATCACAGAGATCAAAAAAGTGATCCGATGGATAGACTCCGCCTCCCCAGACCCGGATACAGTTGAAATTGGCGGTCCGGCAATCCTGGATCAGCTGCTCGGTTTTGTAAATGTCATTGCGGTTCAGGAATACATCTTCGGGGATGTAATTCCCTCCTCTGGCAAAGAGGGAAATCCCGTTGCAGTTGAAATTAAATGTTTCGCCCCAGTCATCTTTTTTCTGTTCGACTGTAAGGGTTCGCAATCCTATTCTCATGGAAAGGTCATCAATAACCACATGGTGATCTTCGAGAAAGAATTCAAGCTGATAGAGGGGCTGATCTCCCAGACCGTTAGGCCACCAGAGCCGGGGGTTTTCAACTTCATATTCTGTCGTTCCACTGAGGGGAACTGTGAAATCACAAGTCTTACCATCGGGTGAAGTCAGTACTGTTTTTATGGTGAGATTACCGTCTCCGAAAGACTCAATTTCAGGACTCAGCTGGAGGATCACTTTACTGTCCTTATGGATTTGGCTTATATGGACTGAATGCAACCTAGCTGTATCATAGGCTTTAATTTTAATATCCCGCCAGATCCCCAGATCGGGTACTTTGGGACCCCAGTCCCAGCCATAACTGCAGTGACTCTTACGGATCATATTAAAGCCCTCTACAGAGGTTATTCCCTGGTTATCCGCCCCGTAGAGGTTTCTTCTCTTTTTTTCATTCCTTATGTATTCCAGTGAGTTTTTGAATAGGATTTTCAGAGAGTTTTTTCCGGGGATCAGGTTTTCTGAAACATTAAATCTCCAAATCCTGTGCATATTGTCTGTTGCGGCGATTTTATGATCATTAAGGAAAATTTCAGTTATTGTATCCAGACCCTCGGCTTCCAGATAGATGTTCTCATTTTCCAATTGAGACATATCCACAGAAAACTCTCTGCTCCATATGAAATCTCTATCGGCTATCTCGAGGGCTATTTTGTTATTCTCCCGGAAGAATAAACCTTCCTCTCCAAAATACCCCTTCTCTTCGAGGGCATAAAAGAGTGAACCGGGAACGTTTCCCCATAAATGATAGATACCATCTGCCGATATAATATCCCATTTCCCTTTCAAATTCAGAATCTTCATGAATTCCTTATTTCTTCACAAGATTGTACACGCCATCCCAATCGGCAGAGGGGGCTTTCTTGTTGTACTGCCGGCACCTTTTAATGAATACCTTTGACGGTCCGTCTTCGGGGAGGAATGTCAGAACCTGTTTGAAGTGCTCCTCGGCGAAAGCCCATTTTTTGGAACGGAAATGATTGAGAGCTTCAGTGTAGACCTGATATCCCTCTCTCTGATTCTCCGACAGATTTTTTCTGAAGCAGCACAGTTCATGGATTGTCACCGGTCTGTTAATCCCCACTACCCGTACTTTATCGAGTTCTCTGGTGACAAACTCTTCGCCGATTTTCTTTTTAGTTGCGCCGCTGATAAGAATCTGTGTACCGTACTGTTTATTGACACCTTCCAGCCGTGATGCCAGGTTTACATCACTTCCCATAATGGTATAGTCCATTTTCTGACTTGTTCCCATATTCCCCACAACCATGGGACCTGTATTAATCCCGAATCTGGTGAGTAGGGGCATGGGCGTTTTCCCTTTATCCAGTAATTCCCGGCTCAGTTTCAGCTCTTCATCTCTCATTTTCAGAGCAGCTATACAGGCTTTAACAGCATGGTCTTCTATGTTCACCGGAGCACCGAAGAAACTGATAATGGCATCTCCTTCATATTTATCGATGGTCCCTTTCTCTGCCATAATGATATCACTCATGGCTGTCAGGTAGGTGTTGAGAAGGGAGACCAGTTCGCCTGGAGTCAGTTTTTCTGAAATAGTGGAAAACCCCTTTATATCGGTGAAAATGGCTGTCAGTTCCCTCTCTTCACCTCCCAATGCCAGACGGCTCGGGTCATCAATCAGTTCGCTTATGACATCGACAGACAGATAATGGGAGAACGCTCCTCTTATAAACCCCTTCTCTTTTGATTCTTTAAAAAAGTTGATGATTACAGCGGAGAGAAAAACAGTTACAGTCGTCAGGATGGTCGGGAGCATATACACATAGATTCCCCTGAAATAGAAAATTATTCCGGGAATAACAAAGGAGAGTAGTGTAAAAATAATACCTATAATTACACCGGTTCCGGGTTTCATTCGGATGACGATAAAACCGGATATGAAGGCCAGGCAGAAAGCGAGGATCCCTGAAATCCACCAGGGAGCATCATAGAGAAAATCCTGCTGGAAAAGAGTATTCAATACGGCCGCATATAAACCGACATTCATATATTCTTTTTCGAAGGGATTCACTCCGATATCGGTAGTCGATGATCCGGAATATCCTATTATCGATATGGAACCTTTCAGCTCTTCATCCAAATATGCCCGGATTTTCAGAATGTCTTCTAATAAGGAACGGCTCTCGGGGTAAAATTCATCTACTAATTTTTTCATATCTTCAATAATCAGTAATTCCTCTCCGGTCAGATCGGGATATTGACTGTAACCGTCTATTTCCCGGCGGATTAATTCTTCACTGTCTCCATTGAGGAGCAGATCAATCTGGTCAAAGAGGTAATCCCGGGCTTCTCTGTAGGCTTTTACAGAAGAACCGTCTCCGGCAGCAATAAACTGAGCCTGAATATCCTGGAGCTCTTTGTAGTATTCAAGGATAGAAATCTCCCCTTCATAGTAGGGATAGCGGAGAAAATCATATTGATCCATAAGTTTAAGATTGTAGAAAAGCGATTCGATCAGGCGGTCATGTTCGTATAAAACGTAGAAAGGGAGATGTCTGAAACTGTCAATGTAGCTTTTATTGGGCCAGTTTATAAGCATTCGTCCGTCCCGGGTCAGAGGAATTGTCATCTCCTTTCCTTTCAGTTTGAGGATTCTGCCGTCTGTTTCCATAGAGGGCCGGCCCATCATATTCCAGAATGTCATAAATCCCAATTGGCCGTAATAATTGCCATCGTGATTATAAACCAGGTCTACTCTCCGCATGACCCCGTCAGAGTCTCTCTCCACCCGGGGAAATCCCGCTGTTTTTGAACGGGACAATACTTCCATTATGGCCGGTTTCATCTCCTGTGCTATATGAAAAGGATCTTTGCCGTTGCTGTCGATTACCAGTTTTCTGTTTAGTGAAAAATTCTCAATGCCATATTTCCTGTGTTCGTCGGTAGTGGTTAAATCTTTTTCATCGATCATATTTATAGTGGAAGTGACATTTCCGAAATACCCGATGGCCTCACCGAGATATTTATCGTTATCCCGGGCCACTTTCTGCACTTCGCTCAGAAGGGCTGTCTTTTCCTGATCTATCAACCCGGAAAGCTCTTCCACATAGGTTTTTGCCTCTTCCAGGGTAATCCATTGTTCTGTGATGGACTGGAAGAGTCCTTCAGAATTCTGTTTAATGTCAGAAAAGGTATAATTGAATTCTTCAGGTATGCTGTTATTCAATATCGAAAGATTTATCCCCGCCGGGCTTCTATCGATAAACTCAATATCGAGAAGGCTCCAATAGGGATCAAATTCTTTCATCAGGATCATACCTTCGGCAAAAATATCTCTGCTTAAGGGGTACATGTTAATTTTGGCGATGGTGGGGTCATCTATATCGATAATAAGAAGTCTCTCATCTTCTTCAATCTCCGGCCGGATGAAAAGGGCCAGGTCATATAATTTACTGTCCAGTCCCCTGTAGAAATCATTAAAAATGAATCCTGTGAATAATAAGGCCGACAGAAATGTTATGGATAAAGTAATCAGTATTTTTTTCATATTCTAATATTAAACCATAAAATGCTTTATTTTAAAGAAAAATATGTTTTAGTGGTTATTTCAGTTTTTCAATAAGCCCGTAGCACTTATTTTTAACTATATGCAAATAGAGTTGCATTTAGTTCATTTTCCCACCCCAAAAGAAAGAGATGCATTATTTATTATTTGACCTAATTATAAGGAAGAATCTGGAAAAATCATGTCTTTGATTTTAAATCGGGAATTCCAGAGAATTTCAGGATAAAATGATAAGAGAACAATAAATAAATATTTAATTAGGCTATGCTAATGAGAGAAGTGTATACTTGGTTCATGGGAGGTCTTATGAATAGGCTTTTAGTTGCAGCTATTGCTGTAATGTTTTTAATTTCCTGTCAGGGTGCTTTGTGGGAAGGGGAAAATTCCGACACAATTACCATATCCGTCGACAACCCCTTTTATCAGGGCGGATCGCCCTCAACGGCTTCCAGAGCCCTGGCTATGCAGGGGCAGTATTTATACATCGAACTGGCGCTGATAACAGATCAGGCTGCTTTTGATGCTGATTTTACAAAGCCAATGACTGGTAATGGAATCTGGTCAGATAAACCATGGGGGGGGCACGCAATAGTAGCTTTGCCTCTGTCTATTGGAACCGAATCTATTGAAGCCACTTTTCAGGGAGAACCTAAAGGAGTTCCTTTGCAGGTAAGGGCATTACTGGATATAGATCAATTTACACTTGAAGAGGGACTCTCTTTACTTTATGGATCTGATGGTTACCCCATTTGTCACACATATAATTCGTCGGGAGCTACCTATAATGAGCAGCAGTGGATTACACTCTCAGCATTAGAGCTTAGCAGCAGAACCATTCAACTTCCACTAAGACCTTCAGTTATAGATCTGGAGTTTTTACCCTGGACAGGTAGTTTAAATATGTATGATGATTATACATCAACTGCGATGACAATGCCTTTTTCAGTAAATAACACCAGGTTTTTTCTCATAGAACCGGATATAGCAGCATTAGAAGTGAGAGATGTTGCTTATTACAGTCTTGTTTATGGGACTGTTCCAGCTTCAGATACTCCACCTGCAAGTATATCATATCTATATGATAATGACGGATCAGCTTTTGAAGCGGGAACACCCTCTTATACGAGTAATCTCCCAGCTGCAGCAAATTTCACTTACAAATTGCTCCAGACTCATGTAGCAAATTTACCAGATTATACCAGTCCGGGTTATATTTTAGGGACTTCTCTCATTAGTACTCCTAGTTCTTCATGGAATCTGAGTTTTGGACTGTTATATGACAATATAGATGCTAATGATGGTGGAAACAGTGATTTTTTTGTCTATGGGTCTATTCCTTCTGGTTTTGATCAATCTGATTTGGACTTTAGAATTCTTAATATTGCTTCTGATTTTCTAGCAGAGGATATAGATACCATTGCTGAAATCAATTTGAATTCAGCTCTTTTTGACTCAAATTGGGATACCGCAGATATCACTTGGAGTGGTTTAGATTTTACATTTGCGGATCTTGTTTATTCACCACCAGTAGGTTCCTGGATTCTTGTCATTGCTCGAACTCCCGATGGTGAAGAATTCATTTTTGGTCGAACAACATTCCTATCATTAATGGTTTAAGGAAATTATATGAAGATACTAATAATGTCATTATTACTGCTAACCCCCTTAATGTCTCTCTTCTCCCAATCCAATGAAGAACTGGATAGATTTTTAAATCAGCCCACTGCCGATCTGGCTTCTGCTGTCTGGCTGGTGTATCTCTCCTCGGGAACTCTCCCCTATGAGGCTACTCCCGAAGAGGCCATGGATTATCTGATGGAATCAGATAATCGCAGCCGGTTCGCCGGAAAGTCCGGAGATACTCCTATTACGTATCGAGAGTTTGCCCTGATTGCCATGGATGAACACGATCTGCCGGGAGGGCTGATGTACAGAATATTCCGGTCCCCCCGCTATGCGGCTAAAGAAATGACCTACAGAAGGTGGATGCCGGGGAAACCCAAGGGCGGTACAGAACTGACTCCCTGGGATGTGACTACATCACTATCACAGATTCTAAGCTGGAAGGAGGAACAATGATGAAGAAGATATTTGTCTTATTACTACTGACAGCTCTTATTTTGACTCCTCTCTCTTCAGCAGAATTTGAATGGGGTGGTATCTTTCAGAATACAACCTCCGGTTCCTCTGTAGGGGACTGGTCTCTGACTCAGGTTGACAGCATCTCCCTCTGGGCGGATCTTTCCTTTGTCCCCCTGTTCAATTTAAAATTTTCTGCGGGCTATAGACTGAAGTACAGCAATGAAACCCTGTCTCATATTCCCGAATTCGGAACTTTCTATGCCTATGGTTCCAATGACCGGATCTCCTATAAAGCCGGACGTTTCACTCTAAAAGACATGAATAATAATCTCTTCAGCACTACACTCGATGGCGCTGAGTTCGGCTGGCGGAACCAGAAGATTGCCTTGAAAACCGGAACTGGTTTTACGGGACTTGTATTTAATGATAACAGCTCCGTTGCCATGACATCTGTGGATTTTCAGGCCATAAGTGACGATGCTCTGCTGGCTTCTCCGCGGATGGCGGAGTATGTGGAAGCGGCCTTCTACATTCTTCCGGGAGACGGATCTCTGACAGCCGCTTTTCTGGCCCAGCAGGATCTGTGGGCCGAAAATACACTGGAATCGGAAGAAGGACAGCTCAATTCATTTTTTATCAATCTCGGTTTAAAGGGCCGTCTGGGAAATGCCCTTTTCTATAATCTCTATGGAACAGTACAAGCGGGATCTTACAATATGCCCGTTGATGACCGCTCTCTGGATGTACGCGCCGGAGCCATGGGATTAAAAGTGGATATTCCCCTTAACTTAGGATTGAAACCTCTTATCTCTGTGGATCTCTTTTATTCATCGGGAGACAAGTGGAGCAGGACTGACCATATGGGATCACTTATTGAACCTGTCGTCTCAGTCCTGAATCAATATACCCCTTTTACTATGACCAGTAAGGGATATGTATACAGTGTCGGTGCGGGAAATCAGATTTATAGTGATATTTCTCTGTCTATAAGTCCTTTCAGGGGATTTTCAATCGTACTTGAAAGTCTGACTCTCTTCCGCGCTGTAGACGGGCCGGTCTCGGAGCTTCCGGTCTCTGAGGAAATAAGCGATAGTTCCCTCTATCTGGGAGAAGAAATATCACTGGCTCTGAACTTTAAACCTCTGTCCGATTTAGGATTTCAGATAAGAGGAGGAGCCTTTATTCCCAATGATTCGGTTGTAGCCGAAGGAGTTCAGTATAAAATCGGCGGGTTTTTCTCGCTGAGCTTTTAAAGAAAGCTAAAGAGGTCGAATATGAAAAAAACAATTTTATTGATCATACCGCTGTTAGCAGCGCTAATGTCTATATACAGTCAGGAAGTGACTGTCAAAGATGCCACAGGGCGGGTGGAGTATCAGATTCCCGGAGGGGACTGGAATCCTGTGGAGCGGGGAATAATCATTCCCGTTTCCGCCACAATATCAACGGGATTTCAATCGAGAGCTGTACTGGAATCTCCCCGGTCGACTATAACCGTTCAGCCTCTGACCAGGCTGACAATCGATGAACTGCAATCCAGGAATACAGGATCGCGGACCAGTTTATCTCTGCGAACCGGTAGAATATCTGCGGTTGTTAAGAAAAATGATAATGAACCGACAAGGTTTCAGGTGAAAAGTCCCATAGCCACAGCGGCGGTCAGGGGGACAGAGTTCTCTTTTAACGGCTACCAGCTGACAGTGGAAGACGGACTGGTCGCCTTCAGTTCCGAAGGGGGGCGTATGATTACTGTACCTCTGGGAAGCTCTTCTGAAATGCAGGAAGGGGGAGTCCCTCTTGAGGTTCTTGAAGCCATACTGCAGGAAATCTCGGTCAATCCCATCGCCGATCCCAATGCCCTCAGGGATATTCTCATTCCTCTTCTGGAAGATACGGGTATAATCGACACTATTACAATTGATGATCTTGTGGTAACTGTTCAGTAGGCATGTTCGTCCGTTGAGACAGAATAGGGGCTTTAATAGAAGCCATGATTGGACATTTGCGACAGCCCCTTTTTATTTCCAGAACCCTATTTTTAATATTTGTTTCTGTGATATATTCTATAGGAAAAGATCAGGAGGCTTCGGGTGGACACAACCATTTATAGCGAAAACCAGTCAATTCTCAAATCAAAAGGCAAACTTGCCGCACGGGGAATACTGATTGTTCTATCGGAAAATTTTTTCGGACAGGTCTGTATTCTTGAAAAAGATACAACAGTTATAGGCCGCAGTGAAAGTGCTGATTTTGTAATTAAAGACAGTCTTATAAGCCGGGAGCACTGTATAATTGGGATTGATGAAGAACACCACTTCTATCTGGAAGATCTTCAATCAACCAATTCCATATCTCTTAATTCCAAAAAGCTGAAAAAGAGAAAATCATTGTATTACGGTGATAAAATCTGCCTTGGCGAAACAATATTGCGTTTCTTTCGAGAAGAATCCCTCTAATAATAACTTCACAAAAACCTTTGATACAGATATACTGTTTCTTCCTGATGAAAATCGGCATGATTATAGAATAAAGGTTTATTTAGTGGAAACATATATATTTGATATCGACCATACTCTCATTAAAGGCGCCACAGGTATCTATTTTGTGAGAGAGGGATTGAAAAGAAATTTTTTTTCCCTATTCCAGTTGATAAAAATACCTATTGTTCTCTTTAAGTACAGGCTTGGATTTCTCAAAGGCAGTATTGTGGAGAAAGAAGTAACCTTTATGAAAGGCCTGACTAAGGAAGTTCTGGAAGAGCTGGGAAATCAGGGATTTAAGAATTATGGAATGACATCCATATTTAGGGATGCGGAAATACTTATACGCGATCTCCAGAAAAATAACAAAAATATTATCCTGGCCACCTCATCTTTTGACTATTCTGTTAAACCTGTAGCCGATTTTTTCGGTATAGACGATGTTATCGCCAGTGCTTTTGAGTTTTCTGACGGAATTTGTACCGGTTATATTGAGGGCCGGGCGGCATTTGGAGATTCTAAGAAGGAAAAAGTCTTAAAATATCTCAGAGAGAACAGTCTGGATATTAAGGATTGTATTTTCTATTCAGATTCTCATCACGATATTCCCCTGCTGGAATCAGTTGGTAAAGCCATTGTCGTGAATCCTGACATAAAACTGAGAATGAGAGCCAGGAAAGAAAACTGGGAAATCCTGAGATACAGGAAAACCCTATCCTAGTCTTTATTCTTTTGAATGAAATAGCTTTCCGGCACTTATTGTTTCATTATGAATATGCATATTTTCTATAAAGAAAACTAGTTGGCGAGAATTTTAGGAGTCATTTTTTGGATTTTAAGACTAAGGCCCCCAATACAATTATCTCTGATCTGCAAAGAGAGAACTCTAGCTTAATAAACAGAATCACAGAACTTGAGAACCAGTTAACCGAATTAAAAGAGAGTGAATCTATATATAAATCCCTTGTTGATCTGATGCCTCAAAGGCTACTGAGAAAAGATAATGACGGCAGAATAACCTTTGCCAACAGAGCGTATCTGGATGAACTGGGTCTTTCTTTTGAAGAAGCACAGGGAAAGTCCGATGAAGAACTTTTTCCTCCCCATTTCGTCGATATTTATAAAAATGCCGATGCTGAAGTTCATGACACACAGAATGTTGTTGATGTGGAAGAGGACCATTGGTTACTGAAGGAAAACCGAAGAATCCCGGTTCAGGTTGTAAAAGCTCCTATTTATAATGATGATGGTTCTGTTAAGGGTGTACAGGCTATTTTCTGGGATATCAGTACCAGGAAAAAAGCAGAGAATGAACTACAGCAGCTTCAGGATTATCTGTTTAATATTATCGAGTCGATGCCCAGTGTGCTGATTGGTGTCGATAAAGAATGCCGGGTCACTCAGTGGAACAGATCGGCAGAGAATCTTACGGGCATTCAGGCTGATGAGGCAAGAGGGGAAATGATTTCCCGGGTATTTCCTTCTCTGGCCTCGGATATGGATAAAATTGTTGAAAGTATAAAAACCTGTCAGGTGATGCATGAACAGAAAAAACGGCGTCATGACGGATCTCAGGTGTATTACGAAGATCTGACGATCTTTCCGATTATTGCCGAGGAGATTGAAGGCGCTGTCATCCGCATAGATAATGTAACGGAAAAAATACGCCTGGAAGAAATGATGATCCAGAGTGATAAAATGCTCTCCATCGGGGGCTTGGCAGCCGGAATAGCTCATGAAATCAATAATCCACTTGCCGGGATGATACAGAGTGCAGCTGTCATTAGTAAGAGACTGACTGATCTTGATCTGCTTTCCAGCCAGAAAACAGCCCGGGAGATTGGTATAGAGCTGTCAGATATAAAAGCTTTTATGGAGAAAAGGGAGATTCCCCGTATGATTGAGAATATCGATCAGGCAGGTCAGAGGATAGCAGATATCGTACACAATATGCTCAGTTTTGCCCGAAAGAGTGATCTTCAATTTACCAGTGAAAATCTTAAATTGATTATTGAACAAACGATAGATCTCGCAGCCACAGATTATAATCTGAAGAAAAAATATGACTTTAAATCCATTTTAATCAAGAGAGAATACGATGAAAGTATTCCCCTAGTCCCCTGTGATAGAACAAAGATTCAGCAGGTTATTTTTAATCTCCTAGGCAATAGTTCTCAGGCATTGTTTAACGGAGGAACAGATAATCCTGAAATCTCTATCAGAGTCCGCTTGAATTCAGAAAAGGATATGGTGGAAATAGAAGTAGAAGATAATGGCCCCGGAATAGATGAATTGGTTCAGAAGAGAATCTTTGAACCCTTTTATACAACGAAACCAGAAGGGGTCGGAACTGGACTGGGGTTGTCGATATGTTATTATATTATAACAGAAAATCACAAAGGAGAGCTGCTGGTCCATAGTAAACCCGGCTCTGGAGCCAGGTTTGTTATCGTTTTACCTCTGGATGTTTAATCTTCGTCGTAAATATTTTCTCCCTTTGAATCAATGGCGACTACTACGGGAAAATCTTCCACTTCCAGTTTGTAAATTGCTTCGGGTCCCAGATCTTCAAAGGCTACCAGTTCATTCTTTTTGATTTTTCCCGCATAGAGAGCACCGCATCCGCCATAGGCATAAAAGTAGATCGCCTTATTGCGGATGACCGCATCGGTCACCTCCTGTGAACGGTTGCCCTTTCCGATCATCCCTTTTAGACCGTAATCGAGCAGCTCCGGAGCAAAGGGATCCATACGATAGGCCGTTGTGGGGCCGCAGGAGCCGATGATCTTTCCATCGGGAGTAGGTGCCGGACCCATATAGAATACAGTTTCTCCCCTCAGGTCAACAGGCAGCTTTTCCCCTTCCTTAAGCAGGGCAGATAGTCTCTGATGTGCCTGGTCCCTGGCACTGTAGAGTGTTCCTGTCAGGAAAACCTCGTCGCCTGTTTTAAGAGTATTGATTATTTCGTCGGTCAGCGGAAGTTTCACTCTCATTTTAATTCCCCTTTGAATTCCACAATAGCTTTTCGGTCGGCCCAGCAGTTTACAGAAACAGCCACAGGAAGTCCGGCGATATGAGTTGCATATTTTTCAACTTTAACTCCCAGTGTTGTTATGGCTCCCCCGAGTCCTCCACCGCCTATACCCAGTTTATTGACTTCACTGTAGATATCGCTTTCCAGTTGGGCGTAATAGGGATCGGGGTGGGAATCATCCAGTTCTCTGAGAAGTGCTTTTTTTGACAATTTCGCCGCATAATCCATGGTTCCTCCTATTCCGATTCCCAGTATGGAAGGGGGACAGGGCGATCCTCCGGCAGAGGTCACGATTTCAGCGATTGTGCTGATCACTTCATCCCGACCGGCTGTGGGTTTCAGCATGGCAATACGCGAGCAGTTTTCACTTCCGAATCCCTTGAGCATCAGGCTGATTTTCAGATCGGAACCTTTTGTCATTTCATGGTGAATCACTGCCGGTAGATTGGTTCCCGTATTTTTTCTGCCGTTGAGCGGGTCAGCGACGACGGATTTTCTGAAAAAAGCCTCTTCATAGGCATCTTTAACGGCATTGTTTATGACATCATCGATAAAGGCATCTTTAATCTCGACCTGATTTCCCATTTCCACGAAAACAACAACCATTCCCGTGTCCTGGCACATGGGCATATTTTCCTTTTCTGCTGTCTCCAGATTGAGGCTTATATGGCGCAGTACTTTTTCCGCCGGTCCCGTCTCCACTTCAATGGCATTTTTCAGAGCCCGTTTTACATCGGCCGGGAGTTTGACCCCCGTCTCTTTAATACCCTTTTTTATGGCCTGGTAAATCTCTGTGCTCTCAATAATATTTTTCATAACCAACCTTTTTAAGATTCTGCTTCTCTAAAAAATATCATTATAGTCAATTTCCATTAATCATTGAAGAGAGCCGCAGATTTATAAGACAGAAGAATCCATACTGGAAAGTGATGGATTATCTGTCACTAAAAAAAGTCCTTAAATAAAAAGACCTGATTAAAAGTTTGAAAAATCCTCATCGGAAAATGAAGGATTGACTGAGTCTTGAGAATTTATACTTATTTCCTTTGTTTCTTGAAGGGTTGTCTTCTTTTGAGGAAGGAGTTTTACTGCTTTACTTTTTCTCCCGTCATTATCTATTTTAAAGTATGATATGGTTTCCTCCAGTATCTGTGCCTGTGCAGCCAGCTCTTCCGAGGTGCTGGCGATCTCCTCGGAGGCGCTAGAGTTCTGCTGGACGACCTCATTCAACTGCTGGAGGGCATTGTTGATCTGATCGGCTCCGGAGTTCTGTTCTATGCTCGATGCACTTATTTCCTGAATTAATTCCGCTGTTTTCTGGATATCCGGTACAAGCTGGTCCAGCATCGTACCGGCTTTCTCAGCCACACTCATGCTTGATGCTGAGAGTTCGGTAATTTCTCCGGCGGCTATCTGGCTTCGTTCCGCCAGTTTCCGCACTTCCGATGCAACGACGGCAAAGCCTTTGCCATGATCTCCAGCCCGGGCTGCCTCAATCGCAGCATTTAATGCCAGAAGATTGGTCTGTCTAGAAATCTCTTCGATTATAGAAATTTTCCCGGAGATCTCTTTCATGGCCGTAACAGCCTCTTTAACGGCACTACCGCTTTCAAAGGCGTCTGTAGCCGCTTTTGAAGATATTTTTTCTGTCTGTTGAGAATTGTCCGTATTCTGCTGAATATTGGAGCTCATCTCCTCCATAGAGGCCGAGGTCTCTTCAACTGAAGCTGCCTGCTCTGTTGCTCCCTGAGACATTTCCTCAGCGGAGGAGCTGAGTTCCCGGCTACCCGTATTGACTGTATCTACGGATTCTTTGACCTCTCTCACGACTCTTTGCAGCTGTTCGACCATGTTTTTGATAGAGGCTAGAAGACTGGTTGTATTATTTCCTATTTCGAGTTTAACGGTCAGATCTCCTGAAGCAACTTTATTAGCTGCTTCTATTACGATCGAGGGATCTCCCCCCAGCTGCTTCAACACACTGGTGATAATATAGAATCCCATAAGTAATCCAAGTGCTAATGCTGCAATGGATATGATTATGAGAAGGCGGATACCATTTTCCTCATCATGTTCCGCTGCCAGAGCCGATCTTTCGACATTGGATTGAAGCTGATGCAGTAAATCCGCAACTTCTTTGTCGATTTTATCTTCCAAAACTTCTATTTCCTCGGCAAGTACATGAGCTTCATGATTCTGTCTATTTTCTAGCAATACATATATTTCATGTACATGAGTTTCATATTCCTCGTGCTCGGCTTCAATGGCCATAATTGCTTCATCGACGAACCGGCCCTCTTCCCGGGCTCTTTCGGTCGTGGCTTCTTCCAGAATTTTCTCACCGAGCATTTCGGCTTCATGAAGTATTTCAGCAACTATCAGTGAGTGTTCATTAAATTCGCTCAGAGTGTTTTCAAAAAGAGGAATGGCATCACTGTCCGATTCCATTTCGGCTCCGTAGCGCACCATGCGTTCGAACCAGATGGCCTGTTCCAGCTGATTGATAGCTACATCGGTGACAAGATTGCTCAGAGGTATATCTTCTTCGGCTATTTCTTTCAGTTCATCTCCGATACTCTGCATTCTTGTAATGCCAACAAGGGCAACGGTGGCTAGAAGAATAAGCAAGATGACAAGCATTCCGGAGATTTTTGTCTTTAATTTCATCGATTTTAAACTCATTATTTATTCCTTTTTAAGTGGGCAATGTGCTCTACCACGATTGTGCCAAGTTTGTAGTTTCTGCATATAGTTTAGAATATGAATAGATAGGAGTCAAATTCCTGGAGAGATTAAGAGAAACATGATTGTTCAAGGCAGTCATAGGGTTTATACCCATGTCTTTGATCCTGATAATGGACAAGGCCCATGATCATAGAGAAATGGAGTCTCTCGGTACTCATAAGAGTTGTTATTTTTTTCAGCCTGGGTCATACATTCTTATGAAAGAAACGATGCTTTGGAAATGTGATGTCCTTTTTCTATAAAGGTTTCTCATAGATAATTGTAGCTGGTTCAAATCCTTCTATTTTTATGGTTTTCATACATTCGGGGCAGAGCACATCTTCCGGGAAATGGTCCCAGATTATCTCCTGATGTTTTCCGCAATAGGGGCATTTCAGAAGGTTTAATACTGTAGAGTATGTATCTTTATGAATTCCTTTCAGGTATTTGATCATGGCTTTATTATCAGATGATTTCTAACTCTTGTATAGGAGAATAATCTCCGGATTTCTTTTCTATGCTTATTTCAGAATTATGATTTATCTTGTATCACCCGATTAAAATCAGACTGTCATACCTCTTTTAGCCCCTATTCTTGATAGGGATCTGAACTCTTGTTTTTTACCCCTGCTTGCACTAATATTATCCCATGTCAGACAAATATATCAGAAACATCATTTTATTCGGTCATTTTACGGTTGCTGTTGCCATAAACACACTGGCACCTTTATTGCCCACACTTCAGGCGAAACTGGGAATGACTATTTTTCAGAGTAGTGCCATTCCTACGGCTATGACAATCTCGGTGATGGTCGCCAATCTTCTTATGGGTGTCCTCATTGCTCATCTGGGTCAGAAAAAAGTACTGATTCTCTCCTTGATCATAGTCATGTCCGGAACAATTGTAGGCTATTTTGCCAACTCGTTTATTCTCATTCTTATTTCTTTCAGTCTTATAGGTTTCGCCTGTGGCGCCAGTTTTACCGGTTTGTCTACCATCTATGCCGGTTTACCTATTAAATTTCAGAATTTCGGTTTGTATCATGCTTTCTTTGGAATTGGAGGGATGATAACACCGCTCCTGGTGAGCTTCTGGATAAAAAATGGAAGAGATTATCATGAGTTATTTTTTCTGCAGACCCTTATCGTATTAATAGCTCTCATTTTGGTAATGAGTGCCCGATCTCTGAAAAACATCCAGTATAAAAACTTCAGGTTCAGAGAGATGTTCTCAGTTATCAGTTCTCCTTTTATAAGACTGGGGATCCTTGTTTTGGCCGTCTATGCTTCAGTGGAAGTAGGATGTGTAACATGGAATGCCAATATGTCGACTGATGGCTATGGATTAACTCCTGCCACTGCCGGTTATATTCTCAGCAGTTTCTGGTTGCTGTTTACTTTGAGCCGGATTTTTGCCGATTTTATCGCCAGAAAAATTGGATCGGTTACGCTTTCCGTTTCCTGCTCTTTATTGACCATTGCCGTTATCTCCCTCTGGATATTAGGGGTCTCACCCTACCTTTCCCCCCTGTTGGGACTATTATTGGGACCGGTATTTCCGGTGATGCAGAAATATATCAATAATCACCTGGCACCAGAACAGAAAGGGTTATTCAATGGTTTGTCTTATGCCTCGACAGGTCTAACAGCCACGATGATAATTCCCATAATGGGATCTCTCGGTGATATTTCCATGATCGGTGCATTTCTCCCGGTTCCCCTTGTTCTATTGGTGCTTGTCTTCCTGATCGGCCAGGTCAAAAAGAAGACCCCTGTAGAAAATCGATAAATCCGCGGAGAAGCCATAAATTGACCTTATACATCATTGCTCTTTACTTCAGTCTCATGTTTTCTCTTATCAGTATTATCAGATTAATTCCCTTTACCAGAAGTAATAGAAACACTCTGATTCTCAGGTTTATTCTTGGCGCCGCCAATATTCTTTCTGTGCTTTTTCTGTCCGCATCCTACAGATTACTGCCAGTCATGATTATTATTGTCACCATCATTTTTACAGAAGGGTCGGAGCTTCTGAAAAAATATATTTCAAAACATTTTAACAATCTCATTCAGAGGGATTCAATATTATTAAAACTGAATCTGCTTTTGACTTTTAATACAAATGCCTTCGGGTTTCTCCAAATGGCTAAAGCGGCAGAGGCCTTTGAGCGGAATGACGATATTCTGGGGGAAGAAATACTCTCTGCCTACTCAAAGAAGGTTCGCAATGATCTATCGTGGTTATCGAACTGCCTGCTTTTTTTAATGACTATCCACAGGAATAAAATGGCCTTTTCATTGGTGCAATCCATAGAGGTTAATCTAAAAGAGCCACATATTCCCTATCCCTATGTGCATATTGCTATTCAGCTTTATTGTGATAACAGGCAATTCGAATTGGCAGAATTATATCTGGATTATATGGAAAGTCACTATTATGATGCCCAGCACAAATACTCGAATATCCGGGCTTTCCTCTATTATTATGCCACAGCGGGTAAGGCGGATTTTTTTAATAAAATGATTGAAGACTTTCCTGAAATTCGGAAATTTCCCCTTCTCCCGGAATGGGAGAACATCCTTTTATCTACAGATAAAGAGAGCTCTGGTAATAAAGAAGCCAAATTATACCAGTTTAATCTCACAGCCGGGGCAAAGGGGAAAATGTATCCTCTTTATGTTTTTGCTGGAATTATATGCCTTGTCACTCTTCTTCAACTGGTCTTTTCAAAAGGAGGAACATGGGATCAAAGGCTTATTTCCGGGTTTATTTTTCCCATAGAATACATAAAATACGGTGCCTCCGTAAAAAATCTGATTCTTCGAGGTGAATGGATTCGATTAGTTACTCCCATTTTTCTTCACGGGGGATTGCTGCATCTGGCCATGAATCTTTTTGGCCTTATTAATCTCGGACGACTCCTCCTGCGGTTTTTTGATAAATTTCTTCTCTTATTCATTTTTTTTGCAGGAGCTGTCATCGGTAATGTTCTTTCTCTGTTTTTTTCATCGGCTCTACTCTCTGTGGGGGCATCGGGCGGTGTTTTCAGCCTGTTGGGAGCACTCTTTCTTTATCTCTTATGGTATCGGAAGGAGATTAACAAAGCCGCCTTTCACAGAATTATTGTCAATTTCGCCGTAATTCTTGCTATTCAGATCCTTTTCGGTCTTCAGAACAGGAATATTGATAATTGGGCACATCTCGGCGGATTTTTAGGGGGGACTCTCTTCACAGGACTCTCTCTGGGGATAAAAAACACAGCTTTTCAGAGACATTACTTATCCATGGTTAAAGTCATCCTGTTTCTCTTAACGGCCAGTGTCCTTTTCTTCTGGCCCCGCATATTCAATCAGAATCAATTTGTAAAATGGCCCCTGGTTAATACTGTTTCAGAGCCGAATTTTGAATATTCCATTCCCTCCACCTGGGAAAAAGAAGGGGACCGATACATTGATCTTTTATCAAATGCTCAGATTCTGTTTTATACTTATGATGGTTTTTACGAATTAGATAGTCAGATCGAAGCCATAAAAGAGCTCTATACAAGGAACAATAAATACCTGTTTTTTAAAGATTCCCTAAAAGCGGGACACTGGAGATCTCTGGAGTTTATATCCAATGAGGATAAGGCTTCCTATAATCTCTATTATTTCTGTAGTAAATCCGAAAAGAGGTTCAGGGAAATCTATTTGTTTTTAGATCCCTATTTCTCCGATGATTATTTCCCTTTTTTTGAAACCGTTCTGTCCTCGGTGAAATGAGATATCCCGGCTTCCGGGGATATTACCTAATTCATACTCTAAATCAATTTTTATTCTTATACATCTGTTTATCTGCGGATTTTATAAAATCATCAACAGACAAATTCTCTTCGAATTCAGCGAGACCGAAACTGAAATCTATAGCAAAATATTTAGTTTCATCAGATTCATAATCGGCGGCGGCCACTTTAATCTTTTTCATTATCTCAGATAATTGAGCTTTTATTAAAGATTCAGTAATATGTTCATCTCTATGAAACAGAAATGCATCCTTTGGGATTTTGATAACACACTGGCATTCCGCGATGGGAAATGGACCCGGACTCTGGCAGATATTCTGAAAAAAAATGGATATTCCAATTTTTCTGAAAATGATATTTCTCCATTTTTCAAAAAGGAATTGCCCTGGAACCGTCATGAAGAAGCTCATGATCAGTACTTTGAGGGCAGAACCTGGTGGGAAGTCGCAAATGCAGTCATAAGTCGTGCTGTTTCCGCTGCCGGGATAACTGATCCGGATGAGAACTGCAAGCTGACTCTTCAGTTTCGCGATGAATACCTGAAACTGGAAGCCTGGCACCTCTTCGATGATACGATTGTCAACTTGAAACGGTCTGTTGAATCGGGATTTGCCAATATCCTTATCTCCAATCACACTCCGGAGCTTTCAATGCTGGCCGGTAAACTGGGAATCGAGAACTTTTTTAATCTCATACTCTCATCGGCTTTGACGGGATACGATAAACCCCATAGGGAAATGTTTAGACAGATATATAGGATAGGAGCTTACGAAAAATACTATATGGTTGGCGATAATTATAATGCCGATGTTCTCGGCGGATTGAGAATGGGATTTACATCCATTCTGGTCAGAAATGAAAACCTCATGAAATATGAATACAGTTCAAAAGATCTCCATGGAATCTGGGAATTCATCGGGTAAAATTTATTTTTTTTCTAAAAATTTCA
>JAEINM010000017.1 GCA_016342385.1 Spirochaetaceae bacterium
CCCTCCTCTTGATGCTGATGACAGTATTTTTAGGGGCTAAAGGAACAGAGGAACCGGTTGTGGAATCAGATGATAAACCCGATGCCGCTTACCCGATGCGAATTATCTCTTTATCACCGTCAACAACAGAAACTCTTTTTGCCATCGGCGCAGGAGATCAGGTTATAGGAGTCACAAGTTATTGTGATTACCCGGCAGAAGCGGCAACGAGAGAAATCGTTGGGGGCTTTTCTCCCAAAACAATCAGTATTGAAACCATTATCAGTCTCAATCCCGACCTGGTGATTGCCGGAGTGTCAGCTCATCAGCCGATCGCCGACACATTGAGAGAGGCAGGCATTGCGGTTTTATCCATTGAGCCCAAATCCATCAGTGATGTACAATCCATTATAGAGGAACTGGCTATTATTACAGGTCATGATAAAGAGGGAAAAAACCTATCCAATGATATAAGCAGCAGAATTCAGGCCATCTCCGATAAACTGGATACTTTAAGTGATTCTGAAAAAATCAGAGTCTTCTATGAAGTATGGGATGCCCCTCTAATGACTGCAGGCCCCCTATCGTTTACCGGGCAGATGCTCAGCAGGGCCGGAGCTATAAATATCTTTTCCGATGTTGAAGGAGAATATCCTCAAGTCAGCTCGGAAGAACTTATCAGCCGGAATCCTCAGGCAATTATCTCTTCCGATACTCATGGTGAAAAACTGTCACTGGAAGCCATGCGTTCTAGAGAGGGATGGACAGAAATCGATGCTTTTAAAAAAAAGAATGTCATTCTCCTCGATGGAAACATAGTGTCTCGTCCCGGACCAAGGATGATTGATGCCATAGAAATGATTGCGGCTTCGCTCTACCCGGAACTGTTTTAGCAAAA
This sequence comes from Spirochaetaceae bacterium, assembly GCA_016342385.1. GTDB lineage: Bacteria > Spirochaetota > Spirochaetia > DSM-2461 > DSM-2461 > Spirochaeta_F. Next base: position 878 of record JAEINM010000017.1, read on the forward strand.
TGAAAAGAAGTCGTTTTGTCATATCCCTGATTATCCTCTTATCCATAGCCTTAGGTGTGACAATTTTCAGTGTTGGTGCCGGAGCTGTGTATATCAGTCCATCAAGAGTCTTTCAGGTTCTTTCCGGATCAGTATCCCAGGGGACAGAATATGTCATTATTATGAATCTGCGCCTTCCCAGAGTCATTCTGGCGGCTTTCATCGGCGGGGGACTGGCTGTTGCGGGAACGGCATTCCAGGGGATGTTCAGAAACCCTCTGGCAGATCCCTATGTCGTGGGAGCTTCCGGCGGTGCTGCTCTGGGAGCGACTATGGCTATTGCATTCGGTCTTTCCATCAACATCGCCGGATTTAATGCTGTTCCCATCACGGCCTTTTTCGGTTCAATTGCCGCGGTATTTCTCGTTTATCTCATAGCGGAATCGGGAAACTCCGCATCAACCATTTCTCTGCTCCTGGCAGGAACAGCTCTCAGTACAATTCTCAGCTCTGTCGTCTCACTGATAATGCTGCTTTCCGATAAAACACTTCATGAAACATACACGTGGCTCCTGGGAGGTTTATCGGGGAGAAGCTGGAATGATCTGACCAGTACGGCTCCCTTTATCATACTGGGTTCTCTGGCTCTTTGGTTTATGTCCAGACCACTGGACGCCCTGGCCAGCGGTGAAAAAACAGCCATAAGCCTGGGACTTCCGGTCAAAAAAACGAGAGCTTTAATTGTTCTTATGGCTTCACTGACCACAGCAGCGGCCGTAGCAGCCGGGGGAATAATCGGATTTGTCGGCCTGGTGGCCCCCCACATAGCCAGACTTTTTTTCGGATCGTCTCACAGAAGATTGATTCCCGCAAGCATGATAACAGGGGCTATACTATTAATACTGGCCGATGTCATTTCACGAACCATAGTGGCACCGATGGAACTTCCTGCCGGAATTATTACATCCATTACCGGCGGCATCTTCTTCCTCTATCTTCTTAAAGCTAGAAGTGGGGAATTGAGAGGGTAACAAAATGAAAAAACTGAGAACAGAAGAATTGAATTGCGGTTACTCATCGAGAACAGTTCTGGAAAATATATGCCTGGATATTAAAGAGGGATCCATTCTGGGACTGATCGGTCCTAACGGTTCGGGAAAAAGCACCTTCCTCAATACACTGGCCAGAATGATTAAACCTAAAAAAGGGAAAATCCTTTTAGCGGAAAAAGACCTCTGGAAAATCTCTTCACGGGAAGCGGCTTCCACGATGGCCTTTACTCCCCAGGATACGGGAAGTACACTGCCATTAACAATTAATCAGTTTGTACAACTTGGACGGGCACCTCATCGGGGTTGGTTACTGCCACTGACGGCAGAAGATAAAAAAGTGGTCAATGATGCTCTGAAAAAAACCGGTCTTGAAGGATTTCAAGACCGCTATATTACGGAATTATCCGGAGGAGAACAGCAGCGTGCCGCTCTGGCCAGAGTCCTGGCACAGGAACCGGACATTCTGATGCTCGACGAACCCACTTCTCACCTGGATATTAAATACCAGACAGAAATTCTGGAGATGGTTGCCGATCTGGCCCATAACCAGGGCATATCTGTGGTAATCAGCATCCACGATCTCAATACGGCGGCACTCTATTCAGACAGACTGGCTCTAATCGGCAAAGGGGGCATAGCCGCCTATGGTACTCCTGAGGAAGTCCTGAAAGAGGATATTCTTACTGAGATTTATGACACTCCTGTCATCGTAACCAGCCATCCCCTCTTCGAGACTCCCATGGTGATGCCGGGAATCAACAGAAAAATAAAGAAAAAAGTCATAAATCTTTAACGATCAATGAGAATATCTGCAGCTCTGCCTACACCATCTACCTTTTTCTGAGATTCCGAGAGTATTCTCATATTATTGCGAAAGGTTCTATCCCCTAAAACCCTCTCAACCTTCTCCCTAATATCTATGGGATTAATCCGATGTTTAGAATGGAGTAATCCGGCGCCATGCCTTTCAATCATGGCAACATTGAGTCCCTGTTCCACATGGAGCGGTATCCCGATGATGGGAATGCCCGCATCTATGGCTGTCTGGACGCTGCCCTGTCCACCATGAATGATCGCCATATCCATTAATGGCATAACTTTGTGAGAAGGCAGATGATCGACCACCAGAATATTGTCTTGAGGTTTCTCTCTGAATTCATGAAGCGTGCTGCAGATGATGACCTTTGCATTGAGATCTTTAACAGCTTCATAGACTCTGGTGAGAACGTCAGATCGGCCTGAAGTGAGAGCTATATAGATTTTTGGTACATCCGATTGGAGAAATGCCGTGACTTCTTCTGGAACATCTCCGAATAGTCTGGCAAAAATGGCCCCGCCGTATATCAACCTCGATTCATGATTGTAGTATTTCCTGTTTTTCCCCTCCCGTGACCAACTCTCCATATCCTCTTCCGAAATTGTCAGGATTTCCGGCACATCTGTTACAATGACAGTGTCTCCCATCATCATCTCCTCCATGCTTTTAAAAGGTTTGACATTGAACATGGCAGCCACTTTATTAAAAGATTTCGTAGCCATAGAGGATTTGTACATGAGATTATTAATCAGTGTGACCAGCCATGACCGGGGGATGATATTCAGAAGTATCGAATCCGTCACCAATGTGGGAACCAGCATTTTTCTCTCAAAGACAGGAGGAACAAAGGAGCCCAGATGAGTAACCGTATAGGGAATATTAGCAGCTCTGGCCGATATGGCACAGGAAAGTGTGAACCCAGTGAGTATTTTGGTAATCCCCTCCATCTTAAAGAATTCAATTTCCTTTTGAACATGTTCAGATAATTCTGCAGCGGTATAAAACTCACTCAATCCCTTTTCTCCCGTATTTGTCGCTACAAAATCACGGGCCCTCTCATCTGTAAAATGGGGGTGAATCACATGGTATTCAATTCCCTCCTCCTTAAGCAGCCATTCATAGGGACCTCCATGGGTTGCCATAATAACATGAATACCTCTCGATTTCAGTTCATTATAAATGGCGATCATTCTTGAGGTTTCAGATAGATAGGCGCAATTGGGAAATGTACAGATTTTCATTTTAATCCCCCTTTATTAGTAATTTTAGAAATTGTTCATACAATTATCAAACACTGAATACTATAAAGGGGGAATATTGATATTAATCTACTGTCACACTCTTGGCCAGATTCCTGGGCTGATCAATATCCCGCCCCAATTTCAAAGCCGTATAATAGGACAGGAGCTGACAGGGAATGATAGTCAGCAGAGGTGACAGGAGCTCATCTGATTGAGGTACAAGGAATAGTTCATCCGCTAGGTCTCTCAGATTATCATCATCGAAATTGGAAATGACAAAAACCTTTCCATTTCTCGCCCTGACTTCCTGAATATGACTAATGATTTTCTCCTGAGAGTCTCCTCTTGTGCAGATAAATACAGATGGCATATCTTCTGAAATAAGCGCCAGTGGTCCATGCTTCAAAGAACCGGAACTATAAGCCTCTGCGTGAATATAGCTGACTTCTTTCAACTTTAACGCCGCCTCTTTGGCTACAGGATAATTAATTCCCCGCCCCAGGAACAAAACAGATTTATAATCCTTTAGAAATTCAGCCATTACATTTAAATCTTCTGCTCTCTGTAGAATTTCTTCCATCTTTTCAGGTAGCGACATCAGCTGGGAAACTATTTCCCTTCCTCTGGAGAGAGAAATATCCCTTGTTCGACCGATCATAAGAGCCAGAAGAGTCAGTATAGTGACCTGGTTGGTAAAAGCCTTTGTACTGGCAACTGAAATCTCCGATCCGGCATGTATATAGACCCCTCCATCAGTCATTCTGGCAAGGGTCGAACCCACTGTATTGACAATACCGAGAACTCGTCCGCCTTTCTGCTGAATTTCCTGAACTGCCGCTAGTGTATCCCTGGTCTCTCCCGATTGGCTGACTGCAAAAAACAGGGTGTTTTTATCAACAATGGGATTAATTCCGCATAACTCCGAAGCATCAGAAACCTCAACGGGAATTCTGGTAAGATTCTCCATGATAAACTTGCCCAGTTCTCCCGCATACATGGCTGTTCCCATGGCGATAATATGGATTTTTTTGATATCAAAAAAATCCCTTTTCTCCAGATTAAGTCCCGATAATAGGGCTGTTCCAAAATCGGGTAGAAGTCTCCCCCCCCGGCCTATGGCCCTGAAAACGGATTCCGGTTGCTCAAATATTTCCTTTAATAGATAATGTTGAAACTCATTTTTACTGTGATTGGATCTCTCAATTTCCAACTCTTCCACATCCCGCTCGATTACCAGATTCTGCTGATTCACAATCCGGTAATCATTCTGTGAGAGAATCACCATTTCCCCATCATTAATAAAAACAGCATGCTGAGTATATCCGGCAAATGCCATGGCATCAGATGCGACAAACATCTCTTCCTTTCCGATGCCTATGACCAGAGGGCTTCCGTTCCGAGCGGCGATAATCAAATCGGGATGATCACGAAAGAGGAAAAGGAGTCCATAGGTCCCTTTTAGTTGAGATAGTGCTTTGGATACAGCTATCTCAGGTCCTGAATCGAGATACTTTTCAGTTAAATGGGCAACCACTTCTGAATCTGTCTCACTGAGAAAAGAGTTCCCTTCTTTTCCCAGGTTTTCCTTAAGCCTGGAATAATTGTCAATTATTCCATTGTGTACGACAATGACTTTCTCTTCAGGTCCACTATGAGGGTGGGCATTTTCTGTGGTCACACCACCATGTGTAGCCCACCGGGTATGGGCTACACCGATTTTCGCTGATAGATTGTCGGAGAGCTTGCGCTCGAGATTAACAAGCTTTCCTTTTTCTTTGATCACTTTTATTTTTTTTCGATAAATTATCCCGATTCCGGAAGAATCATATCCCCTGTATTCCAGCTGTTTTAATCCCTGCATTAATACCGGAAGGGCATCGCGTTTCCCCAGATATCCCACTATTCCACACATAGCAAATTCTCCTGTTTATTATTTATCCGTAAATGGCACGTCTTATCTGACGTATACTCATTTCCGGTGCGGCAAAACGCCTCTCTTTCAATTCATTTTGAATCTGTAGATAAATTTCATTATTTCTCTTTCCCTCGCTATGAAGCTGGTGATGTCTATACCCGATATAATCCTTTATATCTCTGGAAAAATAATCGCCCAGATCCTCCAGCAGGTGATTTAATAGAGATTCATCGACGGGATATGCAGAAAGAAGATAATTCTTGAATTTTTCATCGAGAGTGATATTTGCCATATAAGCATTATATATACAGGAGATTATTATCTTTTTCTACAGAAATACCTGATTACAGGCAATTTATAAGCAATAACTACCCGATAACGGGTAAAAAATAGATACAATCAAGAAATATTTTATATAAATATAACCTGGAATACAAGAATTCGCCTCATAGGTTTCATGGTGTGATAGTTTTAATAATGTGATTACTGTATGGCAGGGTGCAGATTCTATTATAGGGCACGGGAGATCCGCACCCTATAATGCAGATATATTATTTCCCCGAGACAGACAGGGATTTCACAAAAATAGATGGAGAAGAAAAATCTCCATAATCGTTAAATCGGTTATTGTCGGCTACAGCAATAATATCCTTAAGAAGACCAAAAAAGTTCCCGGCAACTGTAATATTGGTAACGGCTTTCCCCTTCCTTCCATTTTCAATTAGAAATCCTTTTGCTCCAAGGGAGAAATCACCACTAATCTGATCCAGACCTGCATGAAGACCTTCCACATCGGTAATGTAAATTCCCCGGCCGGCTTCTTCAAAAAGTGAAGCTTCACTTCTCTCTGATTTCTGCAGATAAGGAGAGAACAGCCTGGTGGACAGCGAGGAGGAATATCCCCTGCTTCCATTTCCCGTTGATTCTGTCTGTCCCCTTTTACCACTATAAATATTGTGAAGAACCGTTTTAAATACACCCTTTTCCACAAGGTAGTGTTTTGATGCATCAATTCCCTCATCATCAAAAGAAGCTGTTCCCAGACTGAAAATAGCGGGATCATCTATAATATTAATATGGGGAGCGGCTATTATCTCTCCCAGTTTCCCATCCAGTTTGGATCGTCCCTTCTGAAGGTTTTCCCCGAAGAAAGCACTGCCCCCCGAGTTGATAAATGCCCCCAAAAGACTCGATGCGGTAAAAGAGGAAAATACGACAGGGTATGATCCTGAATTAATTTCTTCTGCCCCCAGTTTTTCCAGCGCGTCTTCTGCTGCCAGCCGGGCAATTTTTTCAGGATCCAGATCGGCAAAGTTTCTCTCACCCTGAAAGTACATACCCACTGATGTGTCTTTTCCATCAGATGCCATCAGGTAGGCATAAGCGTAACAGAGAGAACTCTCTTCCGATTTTAATAATCCATAGGAATTGGATATGATCCTCTCATTTGTAATATCGCAGTACATGGCTTCGGGAACATTGACAATTCTCTCATCGTATTCCTTTGCGAACCTCTCGATATTAACAGCCAGTTCTTTTTTCTGTTCAACTGTCACCGCATGAAGATCATCACTTTTAAACTGATTATAAGATTTCACTTCATCACTTTCATAAATGGCATATCCCTCATCAGGGGGAATAAACTGTGAGTTTTCTTTTGCCTTCTCAAGACAGGCGGCAATACTCTTCTCATCCACTTTTTCTGTATAGGAGAGCCCCATCCTGTTCTCCGAGACGACTCTGGCTCCAAGACCCGATGTATCGGCATAGGAAAAAGAGGCCACCTCTCCGTCATGGGCTTTTATCTTTGTAGTCGAAGAAGAGGAAAAATAGATCTCTCCCGACTCTGTAAATGTTCTCTTACTAAGTGCTTTTTTTATGATTTCCCTGTTTTTATTTCCCATATCAGGCCTCCTGTCCACCGACCACAAGGCCGGTTACTTTAATAGGCGGCTGTCCGACATTGGCGGGAATGGAACCGGAGCTGGATCCGCACATCCCTGTACCGTAATCAAGATTTTTTCCGACCATTTCTATATTCATAAGAATATCTGATCCCTTACCGATCAAACATGCACCCTTTACAGGCTTGTCAATTCTTCCATTTTTAATCAGGTAGGCTTCCGCCACAGAAAAGTTGAAATCCGTCGTAGGGGGATTCACTGATCCTCCTCCCATATTTTTACAGTAGATTCCTTCATCGATGGAAGCAATCATCTCTTCGAGAGAACTGTCCCCGGGAGCAATAAAGGTATTGGTCATACGGGAAGTGGGGGCATACTTGTAGGACTGCTTTCTTCCGCTACCCGTCACGGGGTGGTCCATTTTCATAGACCCCAGTTTATCCACCATATAACTCTGCAGGACTCCATCTTTTATAAGAACATTTTTCCTTGTTTCCATGGCTTCATCATCAAAATCCTGAGAACCCCATTCATTGGGAAGGGTTCCGTCATCAATGGCAGTGACTACAGGACTGGCAATCTGCTGACCCATTTTTCCGCAGAATACCGATGCATTATCGGCAACAGCCGTCGCTTCCAGGGCATGTCCACAAGCTTCGTGGAATATGACACCACCGAAACCATTATCCATTACAACAGGCATTTTCCCCTGAGGAGCCGGTCCGGCTTCCAGTGAAACCAGGGCGATTCTAGCCGCTTCTCCCGCTATATCTTCCGGTCTAAACCGATCAAAAAGCTCAAAGCCCAGTGCTTTCCCCGGTCCGAAAAAGCCCCTCTCTTTTTTATCCCCTTCAACAGCGACAGCAGTGACGGCAAGTCTTGTTCTAATCCGGGTATCCTTAACCAGACGTCCCTCCGATGTGGCGACAGTCACCTTCTGCACATTATCCCAATAACGAATCATTACTTCTTCTATCTTTGAAGAGTGGTCTCTCGCAGAGGCATCGGCCCGATAGAGAATGTCCAGCTTATCTTTAAGGTCTACTGTTGAGGGAAGAATCTCTATTTTATGAGATGAGGGAGCGGAAATAAGATTCAGTTCGCCCATATTACCTGTTTTATCATATTTTACGGCCTGGGAGACGGTTTCCGCCAGCTTCAGCAATTTGGTCTCATCCACATTGCTGGCATAGAGATAGACACTCTTACCACCCATAATAACTCTGATACCCGCTCCGGCAATAAGGCCTGTATTTATAGATTTCACCTTGCCGCTGTCAAAAAGAAGAACCGTGTCGCTGGTATCTTCTATAAAAATATCCCCATAATCACCACCGTTCTTCAGAGCCACAGCAAGCAATCTGTTATAGAATTCTCGAGAGTACATAGAATTTCCTTTTCATTCATTTTTAGTTCTACAAAATTACCACTACTCCTGTAAAAAGACAAATAAAGCCTTTAACTCAGTGGGAACTTTTTTTCTTCCCGGACCATTTTTTAGCCGCTTTTGTGGGAAAAAGAGTGGCAAAATTATGACGCTGCCACTTCAGAAATTTATCTATACAAGCGGAACAGAGATCTGCCGAATGGAATTCATCAATTATCAGATGATTAAACTCGGAACTGTATTTCTCAATGGGCTGATCACAGAGCCGGCAATTCAATTTTGTCCCTCTTCCACTTTCACACCTTTAATCAGGAGCCATAAGGGGAAAACTATTTCACCGAACATCGTGAAAACTATAATGTTTGCCATAATAGTTGTCCCGTAACCCGGGAAAATCATCCGTGAAAAACTATCTATCACATAACCGGAACAGGCTATGATCAGAAGAACTCCCAGAAATTTAGGGAGAAAATCAGATTTATAGACTAAATACCCCATGGGTAATAGCCAGAGGCCCCAAAATATCCCGGCAATGAGAATTCCGAATTCATGAAGATCTAATAATATGGAAGTAAGAGCCTGCACTTGGCCTGATGTAAAAGCATTTAGTGAATCAGCACCTCCCGCAAGCAGTAAAACCGCGAAATTATTGAGTTCATTAATCATTGTAAGGGGTACAGAGATCAGAAGAAATATAACCATTAAAACAGCATGATTCCTATTAACGGATATGAGTAACTTGTATAATAAGAGAACGATAAAAATATGACTTATCTGAACCAGCAGGGCAGCGACTATGCTGAGACGAAACAGACCCGTATTTAATACAATATTCACTGCAGTAGCGGCAGCATCTCCCGCGACAACTAGAGTCGCGGGAACATACATAATTCCGAAAATCCCGAGAGGGATCATAAGCGTGTACAGTAAGCCTGCTGTTCTTGCAATTCTATCTGGAGTTCCATTAAAAGTGCTTTTCCCCATTTTGTTTTCCTTTTTTTTAGATTGTAAATGAATCAGAACATTTACCTGTTCTATTTTCTCTATACTATAATTTATTGATCATATTTTTTCCAGAATCAGACTGAAACCGGAAGAAGATTCAAAGTCCTCAGAATCATTGTCCACCAGCCTGGAGATTTTAGTTTACTTTATGGATCTGTAGGGATCCGTAAGAATTTGGAATTCACCAATTCTTCACCATTTTTGTCTTTCTGAAAACAGGATGGATAAAACTGCTGCCTGAAGATAAATGTCAAGCTCAGGACTGTTTATTAACTATCTGATTCAGTACAATGGGTACTATGAAAACTGAAACAGATGATAGACCTCCCATAATAACCGGGGAAATTGAAGCCATAAGCTTTTATCGCAAAATGGATACACCGACCATAGTTGAGAAAATGATTGCCGGAGAATTAGTACTGGTTGAGGAGTTTTACAGCAATGGCCTGCAGGTTTTATCAGAGCTGAAAAGAACACTCCAGCGTACTTTTAAAAATGATGATTTTCAAAGCCAACGAAAATACCGCTCTGCCTTTCGTAAGATTTCTCACCGTTTATTACTGAAGGTGGAAAGAAATAAACTGGTCGTTCGCAAATCACCTGATATAGGCTGGCTGAAAATATTGTATCCCCGAGTCTCTGATTTTTACATATCTTTTCCTGACGTACAGGGACTGAACAGTTCATGGCAATGGTATCAGAAAGGGATAAAAATCGATACATTACAATTAACGATACATCCTTATTATGGCACCTATTTCCCTACCCGCTTTGACCATCTCGCACTCTTTGATCAGTGGTTAAAAACATATCAGGGCTCCAGGCGGAGTGCCATTGATATGGGAATAGGAAGCGGCGTTCTCTCTTATCAATTAATCGGAAATGGTTTTCAGAAAGTTTTTGGAGTAGATTCAAACAAAAATGCCATAACCGGACTACTTCAGGAGAGAAAACGTCTGGGATTTGAAGAGAAACTGAATCTTACTCAGGGAGATCTGTTTTCCGGGCTGGAAATCAAGAGTGAACTTATTGTTTTTAATCCTCCCTGGCTCTTAGCCAGACATAAACTGGAAGAGGGAATTGATAAGGCAATCTACTATGAAGAGGATCTCTTTCCCCGGTTCTTCCAACAGGCAGAAAATCATCTTGCTCCCGGAGGCAGAATTGTATTACTCTTTTCCAATCTGGCACAGATAAGCGGAACAGATGATGTCCATCCCATAAAATTGGAGCTGGAAAAATCAGATCGTTTTACAAAAGAACTTTTCCTCCGGAAAAATGTAAAAGCCGCCTCAAAGAAGACAAAAAGATCTGATTCAAGAAAAAATGAAAAAGTGGAATTATGGGTACTGACACAGAAGATCAATTAATGGTTTATCTTATTTCTACCGGAATTCTTGGCACTGTATAACAGTTCATCAACCTTCTTTAGTAATTCCTGACTGCTTTCACCGGACCATTGAATCAGTCCTCCGCTGAAAGATATTCTCTGATCGACTTCCATACCTGGGAATACTGTACTGAAAAACTCCATACGCATCCGGTCTGAAAGAATAAGAGCTTCTTCCAGTTGAGTATCAGGCATAATCAGCATAAATTCCTCTCCGCCATAGCGGCCGAATATATCATACTCACGACATTCAGTCATAAACTGTTGACTCAGGATCCTGAGAACCTCATCACCCATAGGATGCCCGTAAGTGTCATTTATAGATTTGAAACGGTCAATATCCAGTAGTAATACGGAAAATTCATGTTTCTGACGTGCTGCATTTGAAATTATTTCACCCAGGCGCTGGAAAAGGTAGCGGTGATTATAAGCTCCCGTCAGACTGTCTGTAATGGTCATCTTTTCAAGAGTCTCTGTTTTCTGCTGCAGCTCACTGAGAAGCTGGTGATGACGAAAGTTACTTTTTAATCTTGCCATGAGAAAACGGGCATCGAAAGGTTTGATGATATAATCATCAGCACCGGACTCCAGAACATGGACAATGGTATTAAATTTATCAAGGGACGATATAGCTATGATGACGGCATGGGGATATTTTTTTCTCAGCTCAATAATAATCTGCTCACCGGAAATTTTCGGCAGCATCAAATCGACAAGATATATATCAAATACTTTGTTAATCCGGGAAAATTCCTCGGCATCTGAAAACATGGCAACTTTTTTCAGATTGTACATTTTTAATATGGAAGATATAACATTAAGGCTTAAAAGGCTGTCATCCAGAACAGCAATCGATGTCTTTTTTAAATCTTCAATTATAGAATCCTGTCGTTCAAAATGTTTCAGATGCGCTTTCAGCCTATCAGGAGAGAAATCCGATTTGGATATAAAATCCACGACTCCAAGATTAAAGAACACTTCTCTGGTGGCAAAGTCATCGGTAGAAGTGATAATAATTACAGGGATATCATTAAATTGAGAATGATTCAGTTTCTGCAGAAATTCTTTTGCCGAGCCGTCTTTGAGCTGCTGACCTGTAATAATTAAGTCAATGGAATTTTCACTCAGTAATTTCAGGGATTCCTCTATTGAATCGCTACTGAGAAAATCTACAGATTCAATCTTGCTCGTACTTTTAACAACTTTCTGGAAGAAAACACTTCTGTCTACATGCAATACTGTCATTTAATAATCCTGTGCTTCTCTTGTTTATTGTATTTTAATGAGTATTTGCCTTTTTTGCAAATTGTAACTTATAAAATCACCGATTCTATTTATGCCTCAAACACATATTTACGGCTCCATTTCTGTTCGGCGCCGGGTTGTAGTGAAAAGGAGTAAAATGTTTCTGGAGAAATAACATGCTTCATTCCCCATAGAGCGAATTTACTAACAGGAAAAGACTCAAATCCGCTGATAGAAATATTATTTCTTTTGTTTTTTAATTTCCATGAAAAGTCATCGGGTTTTTCTTTCAGAAGACTGTAAGTGTATATCATCTTCTCCGGTTTCGTTTTGATAGAGATCTTTTTCCCATTGACCTCTAATTCTCCCACCAGTTTTCGGCTTTTCAGGGGATAATTTGTTTCCACTTCTATATGCTCAGAAATATCTTTATCTCCGAGACGAAAAAAATTATGGCAGTACTCTTCTGTCTTTATTCGGGATTCTCCGGTATTCTTAAGGTGATATTCCATTAGAAGGGAATTGTCTTCAATTCTTATCTTCTTGGTATAATCATATCGGTAGGATCCGACTGTGCAGTTCTTCTGGAGGAACTCAACTCTGTCATCATAGGTTTTAACTTCTGTTTTAAAGGGAGAAACATCATACTCATCAAAAAAAGAATATGGCTTCAGTGATCTCCTCTTCAGCGCTCCCACACCGATTTTCATAAATTGTTTTCCCGGCAGGGTTTTCCAGTATGAAAGAGGTGTAGAGATTCCGAATTCTGTTGATAGGCCGAGTCCTTCGGATCCGGTGTATGATCCACAGGCTTCTTTACCGAGAAAGGTAATACCGCCAAGTGAGATCTGATCCACGACCCCCGTCCAGTCAAAGCGGGAACGTGTGTATTTAGTCCCGGGTTGTAACATGCTGATTGTTAAATCACTATTCTTAAGTGTTATTTTATTCATAGGATAACAATATACTTTTCCTTCTCTTTTTCAAGTACTTTTATAAGGAGAGGATCAATCATTGGATTTCAAGAATCATGACTTGTTATCTGATAATTAACGTGATAGTGTTAGCTATTAAAAAAATATTAAAAAAGGAAACACTAAATGAAAAAAACGATATCCAGTCTCTTTATACTTATATCAATTTTGGTTATTGCAGGTTGCGACCTAGTGACAACGCCACCTGTTGACCCACCACCGGCTATAGTAACATATTCTATAACCTACAATGGCAATGGAAACGATGGGGGGACAGTACCGGTCGACAGAACTGGATATTCTTCTGGGGCTTCAGTTACCGTTCTTACCAATAGTGGTAATTTAGAAAAAGCAGGAGAAAATTTTGTCGGATGGACAGAAGCTTCTGATGGAAGTGGAACAATATACACGGCTCCTCAGACAATTATTATAACCAAAAATACGATACTCTATGCAAAATGGACGACTGAACCGACATTCACATTAAGCTACAATGGTAATGGTAATGATTCCGGAACAGTTCCGGTTGACCTGAACAATTATACGTCAGGCCAGAGTGCTACCGTTCTGGGTAATACGGGAAATCTCGTGAAAAGCGGATTCGCCTTAAGCGGATGGAATACAGCAGCTAACGGATCGGGAACTACTTACACCTCTGGAGACAGTATTACAATTACGGCCGATACAGAACTTTTTGCGGTCTGGACAACGGTGTATTATATCACCTATAACGGAAATACAAGTGATAGTGGTTCAGTGCCTCTTGACGAGAATCCCTATACATCAGGTCAAAGTGCCACCGTTCTCGGTAATACAGGGAACCTCGAAAAAACATATAATGGATTTGCAGGCTGGAACACTCTGGCAAATGGAACAGGTACGACCTACCAGGCGGGAGAGAGTATCACTATAACAGCCGATACAACTCTTTATGCTATGTGGACATCAACCGATAGAACATTTAATGCTATTGATTCAACTGATAGCTCGTGGTACACGACAGATACGCATTTAATGGCAATAGGAGATCATTGTCTGGTCTATGTTGAAACAACAGCCAGTGTTACAGCTCTTGCGGCACAGGAAATAGCAGATGAATTCGATGCCAACATCTATAATATGATGAAAACGAATTTCGGTGATGAAAGTGATGTTGACAGTAATGGAAAAGTCATACTCCTCTTCCTGGATATCCAGGATGGCTACAGCGGCAGCGGCGGATATATAGCCGGATATTTTCATTCAACTCACGAATTCAGTACATCCACCTATGCCAATTCAAACGAGGCGGATATGCTCTTCTTAGACACCTATCCCGCCGTTCCCGGTAGTGAGAGCTCCTTTAATACAATCGCTCATGAATTTCAGCATCTCATTAACTTCTCAAACACCTATCTCGAAGATGGCACGCAACAGGACATATGGATAAACGAAGGTTTATCTTCCGGTGCTGAGTACCTCTATGCTGGTGATCAGATTCAATGGAAAATCGATTATTTCAATGACGATCCTGTAGGAACGATAGCCTATGGTAACAACTTCTTTGTATGGAATGGTTATTGGGAAGATCCTGCAAATGGCGGCGATATTCTGGCTGACTATTCGACAGTCTATCTCTTTTTCCAGTGGCTCCAGATCCATGCCAGCAATGGAACGGGAATCTACAAAGAGATTCTGGCCTCGGATTACCGGGATTACCGGGCTGTCACATCAAGTGCTGCTTCACGGATTGACTCTCAGTTCAGCAGCTGGCCGGAACTACTGGGAAACTGGATGATGGCCAATATTCTGGGGCAGTCTTCAGGATATAAGGGTTACAATAACATTATATCTGCTGCCTCCTCCGGTTTTGCCTCTACTTCAAATACATCATGGTCGTTCTCACCGGGAGAAGGGATCATTTCAGCGATGCCTGCTGCTGGTTACAATACTCCGCCAACAGGAAGCGGTGCCAATATTGAATATATAGGAATAGATTTAACAACCGGTGCTGAAGACAGGACGGCTCCCTATTACGGAGATATATCTCTTGTCTTTAATAGCAATACAAATTATGCCGGTGCCGATGAGTCCGGGTATATTGCCAACATCGAGCAAACCGGACTATTGTCCAGCATTCTCCCTTCTGTTGCTGCCCTTAATCCACTACCAACCAGTTACCCGGTTGACGTTCAGCTGACACCGGAAGGCGGATTTTCTCAGGATAGCCATAGAATGGGAAAACCAGACTCGGGCAAAATCAAAGGATCTAAATAATGTACGGCTATAGAGGAAACATATTTTTCATTCTTTCCATGCTCTTTATTGTTTCCTCTATACTTCCGGCTGGAGGAAAGCCTGATGACAACCTGGAATCCGGCACTCCCCTTCAGTTGGATCAGGCAAAAAAGCCTGTAGAAGCAACAGCGGAGAATACGACTCAGGCAAAAAATATGACACCCTTACCTTCTGTCTGGGAAACCGCTACAACAGGCCAGATTGCAGAAGTCAGCGGTAAAGTCAGGCGGGTGGGAAATGACCCTCTTACTGTTCTGATTATCACTGACTCGGCAGATAGGGACTGGTATCTCGATGAAGCGGGAACGATTCTGCTCCAGTCCTACGAACAGAAAGCTATAATGGTAAAGGGAACAGTAGAACTGAAAGAGATGGTTTTAGCCAATGGAAAGAAACTCGGCACACGCCGGATTTTAACTGATGTGACTATAATCAATTAAATCATGACTTGTTATCTGATAAATTACGTGATATTCTTAAACTATTAAATCTACAAAATCTATAAAAATTTACAGGATTCAAAATGAAAAAAAATCTCTTTGGACTAATAGTCCTTTTAACCGGGCTGATTTTTACCAGTTGTGACCTCATAACAGCAATAACAGATCCTCCCTCTATTAGGTATACAGTGAACCTGAGTGTAAACCCGACAGACGCAGGAACTGCGACAACCGCGGCAACAACTGTCGATCCGGGAACTGAAGTCTCCCTGCTGGCAACAGCAGGTGCCCAGTACGAATTCATAGGCTGGACAGGAGATTATACGGGAACAGTTAATCCTGTAACTGTAACAGTTAATTCCAATATGAATGTTACAGCTCAGTTTCAATTGCAAAATTATACCCTGACAACAACTGTAAATGATTCTGCTATGGGTAGCATAATCAGAAATCCTGATGCCGCCGGGTATGAAGCCATGACAGTTGTTGATTTAACAGCAACTGCTGAACCAGGATATAATTTTTTAAACTGGGACGGTGATTTACAATCACAGGATGGTGCCAATGCTTCCGTTTATATGGACGGAGCCAAGACGATTACCGCCAATTTCATTTCCGATACGACTCCAACATATACAGTCAATACTTCCGCTAGCCCGTCAGCTGGAGGAACAACCAGTCCGACGAGTACCGATGTCCTGGCAACCGGAACTGAAGATGTAACCTTAACTGCTCTGGCCAATGAAGGCTATAGATTTGGCGGCTGGTATGATGGTATAACCCCGCTTTCAAATGAAGAAACTTTTCTTCTGGAAGATATTTCGGCCAACAGAACGATTACGGCAAACTTTATAAAAACATACAATGTAACGGTTTCCGCCTTACCTGCTATTGGAGGAACCGTGACAACTTCCGACACAGTAGTCGATGAAGGTGACACGGTCAATATTTCTGCTGCCGCAAACAGCGGTTATATATTTACGGGATGGTCCGGAGATTATTCGGGAACAACTAATCCGGCGATTGTATCAGTGAACAGTGAAATGGAGATAATAGCGGATTTTCAACTGAACTCATCATGGACTATTCTGGTACACTTTGCTGTAGATAATGATATTGACTATGATTTTGAAGAAAACTACGGCTTTATTACAGATTATTTAACAACTCTGGAAGCTATTGAAGCCGGTGATCTGAATGATAATATTAATATTGTTGTTCTGATGGACTCCTATAATAGTATGTCAAATTTCCAGGATGGCTATTATCATCTGACCGGCGGTACGTTCTCCGGGGATATAGTGACAGCAAAAACAGAAATCAATTCCGGAAGCCTCAGTGATACACAGGAATTTATGGATTGGGCCGTAGCCTATTATCCCGCTGATAAATATGTGTATTCCATATTCAACCACGGTAGCGGATTTGATGATTTAAACATAGAGGGAACATATGGAATCGGTTTTGATGACAGCAATAATGATTCCCTCTCCCACAATGAACTTCAGCAGACAACCGCCTATCTCAAAGGTTTAATCGGTCACAACATAGAGATGTTTTTCCCCTATGCCTGCCTGATGGGTGGCGTAGAACTGGCATATGAAGTGAGAAACAATGTCGATTACCTCCTTTTCTCCGAAGAGCTCTACCCAGCTGATTACTGGTCCTATGAAGCTCTCAGTGCCATAACAGCCGATCCGACCATTACCGGGGCTGATCTTGGTCAGGCTTTCTGTGATAATGCCTATGACTATTTCACCGATCCCTCTACTGAAAGGGATTTTACATTGTCAATAATAGATCTATCCGCCATGGATACTCTCTATAACAGTATTAATAGTTTTGCTACAGCGGCACTTTCCGATATAGGCGGTTCCGATACCATAGCCGCCTATTACAATACAGCAGCAGAAGATGCCTTCTCTATGTACTATGATTTTGGAATGGAATGGTATTATATGGATCTGGGAGATTATCTGTCCAACATCGTCCTGGAAACAGGAATCGGGTCTTCAGTTCGATCTTCAGCTTCCAATTTACTCACAGCTTTAGATAATGCCGTCATTTATGACAGGAATAATGGATATCCCGATTCAACAGGTATGACTATTTTTCACAATATCTGGAATGAATCATTTCAATATTCACTGGCATTATACTCAAGTCTCCTCAGTTTTAGTTCTAACCAATGGACCAGCTATCTGACAACCATGGCCAGTCTTGTCATCATCCCCCCAGGAGACAGTTATGAACCTGATAATTCTTTTGCTGAAGCAAGTTCAATTTCGGTAGGAGCAGCTGCTCAGAATCACAACATCAATATCCCCGGAGATAATGACTATATACAGTTTAATATGACAGCGGGAAACTGGTACAAAATAGAAACCTATGATAATGGCGGATCTTCCATGGATACCGAATTATTCCTGTTCAACTCACTAGAAGATCCCATAGCATACAACGATGATAATAATGGACTTTATTCATCTATCACCTATGAATGCACCAGCTCTGGAAACTATTACGCTATGATACAAGGATTTAGTAATACCTCTACTGGAGATTATTCCATTGATGTTCAACAGGTAGCCGCCATCATACAGGACAGCTATGAACCAGATGATTCCACAGGATCTCCTATAGGTATAGGAGAAACTCAAAATCACAATCTCCATTCAGTCGATGATGTTGATGTTGTGTATTTTGACGCAATTGCCGGACAGGATTATACGATCCGGGCAGCAGGAGACTCGGACATACTGGACATGTATCTATATGCTGAAGGAGACTATGAGACAGTATTAGCAAGTGGTTTTATTGGATCAAATATTAATTTCAGCTGTACAACGTCCGGTGTATACGCTGTAGCCGTAATGTCATATTCCAATGGTGTTGGAGACTACACAATAGATTTAGGTTCTGGTACCTATTCTCAGCATTCAAATTTCGGACGAAATAAAATAAAGTAAAATTACAATAATTTTCAGTTCAGTGCCCCTCTTACCAGAGGGGCTTTTTTAAAAATAAGGAGAACCAATGAGACATCCGTATAAAATGATTCTTTCCCTTGTCGTAACTTTAAGCTTCTGGGGATGCATGTCCTCAAGTTCTCCTGAAGAAAACAATAGCGATGTCATTAAACAATCTGAAATCACAAAGACTGAAAGAGATAAAAGGGTTGATGAATATGTACATATTCAGGGGACCCTGGAGAAAATAACAAAACTGGGTGGAACATTGAGTGAATATTCCTATTACGTCATCAGAGTTGATCTAAAGGAAACGATTCTCTTTAATGAAGATAAAATTTCAGAAGGTTTTGAATCTTTCGTAAAGACTGAAGTACATATTAAAGGGCTCAAAACCGAAGGATCCATCGGCTGGAGAAAGATGAAGGCGATGGGTCTTCAGGTTCTGGAAATTGAACCGCTTAGTTAAGCCTGTTTATTTCTCCCACCACTTCTCATCTTTCTTGGCGTAATCCAGATCAAGGTAGAGATCCTCAACCTTCTTTCTGGCCCAGTCGGTCCTTCTTAAGAACTTCAAACTGGACTTAATCGATGGATTGGAATTAAAACAATTGATATTGATATGGGAACCCAGCTTCTCCCAGCCGAAATACTCGACCAGCCGGGTCAAAATAGTAGA
>JAEINM010000018.1 GCA_016342385.1 Spirochaetaceae bacterium
CTTATTGAGAGAAGAGATGCCTGTGTTTCAGATTTGTGGAAGTGTCTCGAGTTGCCCCAGCCGGTGATCTCACAGCATCTTGCGGTTTTAAAAGACCGGAAAATTGTGGAATCTGAAACTGAAGGGAATAAAAGAATCTATAAAATCATTGATCCCTTTGTGCAGAAAATTGTTCAGGGTTTTGAAATAGAAGTTCCGGAAATCTAATTTGTAATCACATTTATAAAAAACACAAATTAAAATAAAGCCTCCAGACAGGAGGCTTTTTATAATTCTATTCTGTTGTATATCCAGAAATATCGCGGTTGGCTATATCTTTGACCAGATTGACCATGATTATTGTCGAGGTGATAGACGCTGTAATGACAGCAAGATCATCTCCATATTCTCTCAGCCAGTACAGAGGGTGGTTGAGAGGGGCATAGATAACATCTTCCGGTTCGATTATTCTCTCTCTGTATTTATATCTGGTACCATAAACGTCTGTGATTTTGACCCGTTTCCCAATATGGTTATCAATGTTAAAACCTCCAGCCAGACCGATGTAGTATTCATAGGTTTTATTGACTATATAGGGATAGGCACCGGGATTCATTACCTGACCGCCTACATAGACAAGATACTGTCTAAAGGGGATGACAACAATGTCCTGATCCTGGAGAACTGTATCATTTTCCTCTCCTCCTTTCAGAAGAAGGTCCTGAATATTCAGCATAGTTTTCTCACCATTATTGGCTCTGATGATAAAGGCGTTTTCTATATCTGATACAGCTGTTAATTGGTCCTGAAGACTTCTTGCGGCAGAGGATAATTTTTCACCGGGTATAATAGGGTAGGGTATTTTATTAGACACCGTCGTCCCTGCCGTACTGGTCCCGATGGCTCCCTGAAAATAAATAACCGGTTGATGGTCCATTTTCCTTGCAATATTGATGGAGTCGAAATCTTTTATCTCAAAATCCTTTGGGATATCACGACTGATATCCAGATAGAGTGACTCCCCAAAATCATTATTTTCCGAAGACAGGCGCTTAATCGTTATCCGTTCTCTGTCAGCGAAAGCGGTCATTCCATTGGCATAGATATTTATGACCTCTTCCAGAGAATCTTCAGGTAACAGTTCGTAGGCCCCGGGACGTTTGACTTCACCATCTATATTAATTCGCTTGATATAGGGATGAACAATAATTTCATCTCCTGTCTTTATGAAGGGATCCTGATCCAGTTCTCCAAATCTCATTGCTCTGAAAAGATCATAAAAAACAGAGGTTCCCTCAGATGATTTCACTTCTACATTTCTCATAGAGGCATAATCTGTTGTTTTATTCTGTATGATTGAGCTTAAACGATCAAAACTCCAGGCCGGTACCAGTATGGTGGCTTTTACTTCGCCTTTAATCAGGACATTAAATGTCCCGGGAGAGGAAATCGTGACACTGGGCACACTGTCGGCATAAGCATTGAGAACTTCACTCTCAATCATGTATTTTAATTCACCGAATGTTTTACCCTGAACATTGAATTTGCCGAAATAGGCCAGATTGATTGTATAATCGCCTTCGATGTAAAAGGGTAAGGTAATTTTTTGTGTTGAAACCAGATAATTTAACTGATAGGTATCTCCTGGAGTAACGGGATAATCTGTATTCACCATAATAAAGGCTGCCCTCATCTGGACTAGTTGGGCCAGAGAAACTGTATTATTTGAAGTACTCAGAATATCCTGAGCCTGAATATGAAAGGCTGCAAGGGATAATAGAATAAATGTAATCAAAATTTTTTTCATAAAAGTATTATATCTTTTTTTTACAATTTATCAATCACTAGCCTAAGGCTATGGAAAGATGAGATAAAGAGGCAATAATACCATATATTATTGAATAATTGTGTTAAAGAGGATAGTTTACTTTTATGAAACAAATTGTTCTGTTATTTCTTATCCAATTTACAGTAATTTATTTATCAGCAAATGAATTTATAAACTCTGATTACGATAATTATTATAATTATTTGGAGTTAATTGAAGAAGTTGAATCATCTTATTTGTCTTTTAGAGCATATTCGAATAATGATTGGATTCAAATAAAAGAGGGAATAGATAATCCCTGGAGTAAGAGAACTGCAAAAAATAGAAGAATTCTTAGTAAAACAAACTGGAATTTACAGCTTTTAGATTCTGAATTATTTTTATCATATAATAGCACATATGCCGATGGATATAATGATGGAGCCATGTGGCAGGGGAGAGGGTTTAATACTAGAATTTCAGGGGGGGTATCTTTTCAATCTGAATATTTTTCGGCTTCATTTGCTCCGGAGTTCTGGATAGCTGAAAATAAAAATTTTAATATAGTCCCAAGTTCAATATCAAATCCTAACGGTTATTATTTTAGTGGTATTGATTATCCACAGATTTTTGGTAATTCATTGTATTATGATTTCAGTTTTGGCCAATCAGATATCCGTTTTAACTATAAAGCTTTTACTGTTGGTCTATCTACAGAAAATTTCACTATAGGACCGTCTGAATATAATCAGTTGTTGATGAGTTGTAATGCATCGGGATTTCCTCACCTTGATATTGGATTCAATACAATAAATACAAAAACCGGATTGTGGGAGTTACGATTTTTTTGGGGTATTCTAAATGAATCAGATTTCTTTGACGAAATTAATTCAAATGACCAAACATTTATAACGGGCTTCTCTTTTTCTTATAGTTTCCCTTTCTTAAAAAATCTGACTTTAGGAGGGAATCGAGTCATTCAAACGCCTTTTGAACTTGTCGATGGCTGGTCATTATTGACTGTAATTGACTTTACTGATAAAGGTTTCGGTACCTATTTTGGCTTTGGTACATCCTATGGTTATGATAATTTGGATCAGAAATTATCACTTACAGCTGACTGGAAATTTCCTGTTGTAGGATTTAACATATATTTTGAATATTTCAGAGAGGATTATACAAAGATTCGAAATCTGGCTTTAATTCCCGAACATACTATGGGATATGTGATTGGTGCTAAGAAATCAATACCCATTTCAACTAAAAGAGGATTTCTAATAACGGCTGAAATGGTTGGGATGCAGCAAAGCCGCGATTATGAGCTATATCTAGGAATAGGGGGAACTTACTATACTCACCATATAAATACACATGGATATACTCATAAAGGTCAGATACTGGGAACACCTGTAGGGCCAGGTGGTGATGGTCAGTTCCTTACAATTGATTATTACGATAGCTGGGGAAGAGTAGGTTTATTCGGGACAAGAATTAGAAATAATATGGATTATGTATACAAAACAGCGTATTATGATTCTGGCTTTAATCCACGCACCGATTCTTATCGCGATATTATTGATGTGGAAATAAAAGCCGGATTCGATTGTGTTGTTTTTGTCGGTCCAGTGGATCTTTTTGGTACAATAGCAGTAGCCGGCCGTTTAAATACAAATTACATCCCTTCTAATGATATATTAAATTTTTATGGGAATCTTGGAGTGAGGTATAGGCATTAATATGAAAAAAGTGATTACATACGGTACTTTTGACCTTCTCCATTGGGGACATATCAATCTTTTAAAAAGAGCCCGAGAATTAGGTGATTACCTGGTAGTTGCCCTATCTACTGATGAGTTCAATCTGTTAAAACACAAATCTTCCTATCATAAATATGAAGAGCGAAAACTCATACTGGAAGCTATCCGTTATGTTGATGAAGTAGTTCCGGAAAAAGAATGGGAGCAGAAACGAAATGATATCTCCCGATACAATATCGATACATTTGTGATTGGGAGCGACTGGGAAGGGGAGTTCGATTTTCTAAAGGATCTCTGTGAAGTTATATATCTTCCGCGGACAGAAGGAATTTCCACGTCCAAAGTAAAAGAGGATTTATCTGAGAATGGCACGTAATAAGCTAAAGAAATTACTAATATCAGTTTTTTATATAATAGATGTAATTATTCCTAAAAATAAAAAGCTTTTTGTTGCTGGTTCATCTCATGGTAGATCTCTATTCGGAAACCCGAAGGCTCTTTTCCATTATATCAACACTTTTGAAAAGGATTATCAGTGTTTTTTTCTTATTAAGGATAGAAAAAAAGCTGACGTTAATAGTAACATTTATTACAATTTATCATTTAAGGGCCTTTGGATCTTTTTCAGATCCAAATACCTATTAATGTCTCATGGAAGTGGAGACTTTTATTTGTATAACGGGATATTTTCCCGAAGAAAAACAGTTATCCAATGCTGGCATGGTGTTCCTCTTAAGTGCATGGGATTCCGGGAGATACCTGATATTCCTGAAAAGTCTCAAAAAGAGATTCTCCTGAATAATAAGAGAATGGATCTCTTTTTAACCTCTTCTTTTCAGGAAAAGGAGAGCATTCACCAGTGTTTCCATATTGAAGAGAGTAAGATTTTGGTTACAGGACGAGCCTGTATTGATACTGTATTATCACCTCTGAAAGAGTCCGGATTTCATACTGATTCGGGGATGTTCAATATTCTGTATGCTCTTACATACAGACCTGGTTCTGAATCTGTTTTCTTCCCTTTTAGTGACTTTGACTTGGAAGAGTTGATTGAATTCCTTGAGAACAACAATATTTGCATTTACCTGAGAGCCCATGTGAATGAGGTGAATCAGATAATGTCTCTTAATTCTGATCATATCCGCGTTTTCCCCTTTTCGGACTACCCGGATATATATGATTACTTGAGCTCGTTTCAATGTCTGATTACAGATTATTCTTCTCTTTACATAGATTTTCTCGTTCTAGATCGGCCATTGCTTTTTATTCCATATGATCTGGAGCAATATAAGCAAAATCCGGGACTGCTCTATGAAGACTATGATTCAGTAACTCCAGGGGATAAAATCCCTGATTTTTCATCACTGAAAAAACAGTTGCTTGATATTCGTTCTGGTATTGATAGAAATAGAGATAAAAGGAATAAAGTTAATAATTTTTTTAATAGGGGAATTGCAGAAAACTCATCTTCAAGGGTTTTTTCCGATATAATAAAAAATGAGCAGAATTAAACGGCAAGGCATCTTAAATATAATGATATCTTACCTCGGTATCGGTCTAGGATTTTTTATCATTATTTTTAAAGCCCGATTATTCACTACTGAAGAGCTTGGAGTATTATCTATAATTACAACTATAGCTG
Source organism: Spirochaetaceae bacterium (assembly GCA_016342385.1). Classification (GTDB taxonomy): domain Bacteria; phylum Spirochaetota; class Spirochaetia; order DSM-2461; family DSM-2461; genus Spirochaeta_F. Next base: position 5,186 of record JAEINM010000018.1, read on the forward strand.
TTTTATCAGGTTTTATCGTTAATTTTGGATTACATTCAGTAATTTCTAAATTTTATTATCGGGCTGGGAATAATGAAGAAAAGAAGAATGCTATGCTGTTTTCCCTATTTTCTCTAACTATTGCTAACTTTATTGCGGTTTCTTTAATTCTATTAATTTTCAAAGATTTTATTTTATTAGAATATAATAATTCATTATTATCAAATTATTTCTATGTTATATTTATTATTATTTTTGCAGAATCTCTTAATAAAATATGGATTTCTCTATTTCTGGTACAATTTAAATCAGTTTTATGTAATTTTATAAATGATTTTTTCTTTAAAACATCTTCATTTGTACTTCTATTTCTTGTCTACATATCATTGATAACTTTTAGTCATTTTATAATTCTCTTTTCTCTTCTTTATGTATTTCGGGTATTTCTCTTTTTGTTCTTTTTCCTTGTAGATTTTAAATGGATCAAACCAGATTTTCGTGTTGTAAATAAATCAAATATAAAGGTAGCGCTTAATTACTCTTTTTTTATGTTTTTCGGAGGACTTGCCGGTATCTTGACAAAAACTATTGATAAATTAATGCTCGGTGCCTTTTTGAATATTGAAGTTGTTGGAATATACAGTATTATTATAACTTTCCCAATATTAATTCAGACAATTGGTAACGCCTTCTCCATGACGGCTCATGCACAAATATCAAAATATTGGCAGGAAGACAATATAGAGGGGATTAAAAGTTTATACCGAGAAAATGCCGGACTTCAGATGTTCCTCGGATTTTTCTTTCTGGGGACTTTTTCTATATTTGGAAGGGAGTTACTTCTTTTTATTGGTGAAGAGTATGTTGGGGCTTACACAGCTTTTGTTTTTCTTTTAGTCGGGGAATTTATCAATATCTCTACGGGAATGTGTGGCGGTATAATCAGTTATTCAAAATTTTATCGATTTGATTTTTATATTAGAACTGTACTTGTTTTGTTTACAATCCTTTCTAATTTAATTTTTATACCTCTCTGGGGATTAAATGGAGCAGCTTTTGCCACCGCACTTTCACTTATACTCTACAATATTTTAAAATTTACTATCGTAAAAGTAAAAATTGGACTTCATCCTTATTCCCTGGAATCAGTTGCTGTTGTCGTAAGTGGAGCAGTTTTTTTTGCTTTTGTTTATTTCATTCAAAAGTATATACAGTTGGAAAATGTATTGGCGATCATCGGGTTTTCTCTTTTCAGTTTTTTGTTATATCTTTTTTACAGTAAAGTGCTGTTTAAATTTAGTTTTCTTAAAAATTTGAAGCAATTTGTAAGGAAATAAACTCTTTCATCTTTTTAATAAACTCTTCATTGGAAAAAGTCTCAGCGTGTTTTCGAATTTCCAATGAATCGAAATCAGTTTTCTCAAACGCTTTTATTCCTTCTATAAATGACTCAACAGTTTGTTCAGGAAAAAAAACTCCTGTTTTTTCGGAGATTATCGAATCTAGAGCTCCTCCCTTTCCATAGGCTATGACTGGTCTGCCACATGCCTGGGCTTCGACGGGCGTTATACCGAAATCTTCATATCCCGGAAATAAAAAGGCTTTACAGCGCTGATAATAGCCTCTCGATTCTTCATCGGAGAGCCGTCCGGTAAATTCAATTGTGGGACCGGCAATATTTTTGAGCTCTTTCTTCTGAGGTCCGGCACCGAGAATTATCAGTCTTTTTCCAAGCTTGTTGCAGGCTTCTATCGCCAGGTCAATTTTTTTATAGGGAATAAATCGTGATAATATGAGAAAGAAGTCCTCGGGATCTTTATTATTGGGGACAAAGAAGTCCGTATTAACAGGGGGATAGATCACCTCGGCATCTCTTCTGTATACTTTATTAATTCTCTTTTTGACTATAGAAGAATTGGCCACGAATTTATCAACTCTTAAGCTGCTTAGAGCATCCCATTGCCTTATCTTAGGAAGGATTCTTTTCATGGCTATCCTGGTGATGAATCCCGATGACTTCAGATAATCGTGATACAGATCCCAGGCATAGCGCATAGGTGTGTGAATATAGGAGATATGAGTCGTTTCGGCACTGGTAATCACACCTTTTGCACAGGAATGAGAGCTGCTTAATACAAGATCATATTCTGATAGATCAAAACTTTCGAATGCTCTCGGCATCAGATGCAGCATTTTTGTGTAAAATTTTTTTGAAAAAGGGATTCCCTGCATAAAGGAAGTATGTACCTTTTCTTTCGGGAAGATATGACCCATATTTTTTTCATTATATACTGTTGTGAAAATATCCGCCTGGGGATATATCTTCAATAATTGTTCTACGACTCTCTCTGAACCACCATAAATTGTCAGCCATTCATGTATTATTGCTACTTTCAATGACTAATCCTTTTTTTTATAATGGAGAAAAATGAAAAAGAGGATAACAATAATCCAGCCCAAAAGAATATACATAAAATTATGAGCTGCTGATGATTCATATACAATAGTGATTATTCCCAGAATAAGGCTGAATCCATATACTATTGCCAGAATATTTCTATTATTCACACCCATATTCATAAGCTTGTGGTGTACATGATGACGATCGGGAGTGAATATATTTTGTTTTTCCCGTTTCCTCCTCCAGATGGCGGCAATGACGTCTAATATGGGAATCGACAGCATGGTTATGGGTAGTATCAATGATGTTCCGGAAGTGGGGAATGTGATTATGGGGAGTATGGCGAGTATAAAACCAAGAAAGAGACTTCCCGAATCGCCCATAAATATTTTTGCAGGAGGAAAATTAAAAAACAGATACCCAAAGAGGGCTCCTACCAGAGCATAACAGATTATCGCCGATAAAAACTGTCCATAGAGAAGGAAAACAAAACCGTAAATCATGGCTGCAATTATGCTGATTCCCGATGAAAGCCCATCGATGCCGTCGATGAGATTTAGAGAATTGGTTATGCCCACAATCCAGAGAATCGTGAGGGGGATGGCCAAAAATCCTAATTCCAGAGTGACAGATGTAAAGGGAATATCTATTCTACTAATGAGAGCACCACTAAAAATAACTAGAATGGAGGCGATTAGCTGCCCCAGGAGTTTGTAGCGTGCTCGTATCTCAGCGAAGTCGTCCAGTATGCCGGTTATAAAAATCACTGTAATACTGGCGAACAGATAGGGTATTTTTATTTGAGATTCCTGAAAAATGATTGTACTTTCCATAATGAAAGATACCAGTATCGGGGATAGAGTACTTGATATAATAAAAGAGGTGAAAATCCCGATACCACCCAGTCTTGAAGTATCTTCAGTGTGAATTTTCCTGTGATCTATTGTATCAAATATGCCGTGTTTATGTGAAAGATAGATCAATATTGGAGTTAAATACAGGTTTATGATAAAAGCCAGTGATGTTGCGATTCCTATAAGCAGGATAATTTCATTATTCAATGCGAAAGCCCCAATTATTATTTTGTAATTGCTCTTACTATATTATTTTTTTTAATATATATCCAGTTAAAGCCGGGAAAATGTTATATAATATTTTATATGATTCAGAGATATTTACCTGTAATCCTCTTCCCTTTGATTGCCTTTACAGTCAATTTGGGAGTCACTCCTATTCTGATCAAACTGGCCAACATTATTGATTTACATGACTCTCCTGATCACAGGAAAATACATAGAGAACCCATTTCAAATTTTGGGGGAATCGGGATATTTTTTTCCACAGTGATTACTTGTCTCATCTATGGCTTTTTTTACATTATACCTGCAAAAATAATGCTGTTACTACCGGGTTTCTCAATGATTCATATAGTGGGAATTCTCGATGACCGGTTTGATATGAAAGCCCGATACAAATTATTATTTCAGATCTTATCTGCCCTGATTATCACTTTGAGCGGCTTTATTATTAAGACTGTTGATATTCCCTTTACCGATATTTCCATAAAAATGGGTTATTTTTCCTATTTTATTACGATTATCTGGATCATCTCCATTTCTAATGCTATCAATCTTATCGATGGAATAGACGGTCAGGCCGGAGGAATTTCTTTAATCGCACTTCTCTCAATCGGAGTAACCCTTCTTCTGTCCGGTGCCCTGATCCCTGCACTTCTTTCGTTTATCCTGGCAGGCTGTGTCTCTGGCTTTTTGATATTTAATTATCCTCCGGCTAAAGTCTTTATGGGAGACGGAGGTAGTCTCCTGTTGGGATTCGCCATTGCCGTGCTACCCTTATTAAGTGGTCATGGTTCCATTCTTCCCCTAGCAGGTCCTATGACAATACTGGTGATTCCCATACTTGATGTCTTTGCTTCAATTGTGAGAAGAAGACGGAAGAGACAGAATCTTTCTATGCCCGATAAAGAACACACCCATCATAAATTACTGGATTTTGGTTTATCAAACAGGCAGATACTTTCTATCGTCTATTGTTTTACGGGACTGTTTGCTCTTATTTCCATTTACTGGTCCATGGAGAGGAGCGTTCTTGCATTCATCATGATACTAAGCAGTTGGGTTCTCAGTGGTTCCTTGTTTCTTATCCTGGACAGAAAATACGAGACAAAAGTTAGGGCAAAGAGGCGCCTGGAAAATATTAGACTTATTTCATAGTATATGAGAACTTAAAATCTCTTTATTCTTCCAGGCGCTTCCAGTTTGCTAAATCATAAAAATCTCCAGTTACCTGAAAAACGCCGAATGATTCATATTCTGGTCCCCTTTGTTCTGTGAGCTGCCATGCATGAGTTAGCTGACCTTCTACAGTTCGGTTGCTCCCAAAAGAATCAATCCATTTTTTGCTGTCCCTTGTAAAGGCTATATAGCTCGTATCAGCTGTAGACATTAGTCGAGAATCACTAATTAACGATCCGTGGCTATTGAAATCTTTAACCATTAGAATCGAATCAAAAGCTGTGTGGTTAACCCGGTCGAGACCAAGGGCCGAAAGTGATGATTTATTCTCTAAGGGAGCTGCGTAATCAGCTGAACGATAATTGCCGTGATCAGAAACAATTATAATTTTTGTATTGTCATAGAGCCCTTTCTCTCTGAGGGCTTCACACCATTCCCCGATAATCTTCAGGCTCCATTCTGTACTATAATAGGCATTGCGTCCCTGACGGTTGTCTCTTACATCGGGGTCGGGAAATCGGTCTGATAAAAGAGCTCCCTCCTTTGATAGGGCATGGGGATGATGAGCGAGATGGCTGGTGATAAAATAGAACTGTGGTGGAATATCCTCTCCTTGAGAGAGAGAGCCCATATTTTTCAGGAAAAGCCATTCCGGTAATTGTTCCTGGAAATAACTCTGATAAACCAGCTGGCCCGATAAAGGCATCCAATAGCCCCCATCATAAATCATTGCCTTCAGGCCAAAAGGGACTACTCGGAAAAGAGCTATAGCACGTAAAAGTTGTTTGTTAATGCTGTTTTCATCTCCCGTCTCCTCATTCTCAAGAAAAAGTTTTTCCCTGCCTCCTATATAATCATTTATTGTCGTAATATTGGCTTTTTCTTCAGTCAGTGGTGGCCATGCTTCCGATAGATATGAGTAGGCAAAGGGTTCGACCATGGTTATTGAAAATCCTTCAGCTTGAGCTTTATCAATCATTGTCTGGTATGATCGGCCAATCTCTTCAATAACAGAATGGTCAAGCTTGCGGCGGTTAACTTCTGAAGGAGCAAATTCCACTCCACCCATTAAAGCCGGCTGTCCCGCTACTGTGTTGGTCGCGACAGACATCGTATTGGAGTACCAGGTAAAGCCATCAAAGGTAGTTTTCATTTGGGGATTATCTTCAAGGATTTCAAAAAGATAACCACCGGTCATCATATCCATCATAAAAATAATAACGTTTTCTTCTGTCTCAGAGAGGGGAATGGTTAAACTGAATTCTCCTGACTCTTTAGATTGGGTAATTTCTTTCGGGGTTTCCTCCACTTGTATTTTGGAGTTTTTTAAAGCATACAGGCCCTGAACTATTACAAGTAAATTCATAAACACAAGAAGAGAGACAATACCTTTTCTCCATCTTTTGGCTCCATTTATCATTAGAAAAACAAGAGCTGTGATCAGGATGAAATCCATAAAATAAGTGGTTAGAGTCCCCTGTAGAGTCTCATTTCGAGAAAGATTGAATCCAGTCAGGAATCCAAAATCATAGGGGATGAGAAAGGCATTGAGGAATGCTGAAAAAGCTAAAACGGTTGTTAGCACCCAGGTGACTGAACGCCAGCGTTTAGGGATGAGTAAGCACGCACCTGTAGCCGATATTGAAATGAGGATAAAAAGACCGAGTCCACTGGAGATCAGTTCTTTTGCGGCAAATCCGAACTGATTGGGGAGAGAACTGTAGACCATAAGTGGAATCCAGAGAAGCCATGAACCCGTCACATACGCTATTGAGAGAAAAATCTCCTCCCATCCGGAAAATCGTCCCTTCTGCTGAAAAGGAAACCCCCCTCCAAGAGCTACAGGAGATAATCTTATGGCAGGGTAGACTAAGGGGAAAGTCATTAGTGATCCTATCCCGGTCAGAACCGAGAACAGGGCAATCCTTCGTTTAAAGATCCCGGCCGTTGAAAACTTTTCCAGACCTATTCTTATATAATCAGGAATGAATCCAAGACCAAAAGAGATCTGGTAAATAAGAAAGGCAAGAAGAACAATAGCGGCAGTAAGTCTAATTTTTCTTCCCTTTCCCTGTCGGCCAATCAGGATTCCCAAATGAATTAGTTCCAGGAAAAATAACAGGAACATCACACTACTGGGTAGAATTACCCTGGCCGGATTTTCCCCACCAGGATAGAAAATACTCACGATACTGAGATATAAGGCAAAGAAAGGAATAAAATAATAGGCTTTCCCAAAGAATGAGAGCACTCTTTTTTTCCAAAGGGGGCCAAGGGAGGACTTATTTTTTCTATAGATTTCCGGAATTTGTTTAATCAGGGAAAAAAGATTATTCGCGGTCCAGTAAAGAACCAGGCCTGCCGGTGAAGGATATAGTAGAACCAGGAATAGGCTTGCCAGAATCCAGAGTGGAATGCGTTCAGAAGTTTCTTTGGTATAGAGAAATGCTGATATAATATTCAGACCAGTCATTATCAGAGGCAGAATATTTATCGGTATGGAGGCAAAATCTGCTGCTCCATCTGCTGCCCCTAAATTCTGAATAAACCAGAAACTGACTCCTTCAAGAGCTCTATTGTGTGACAGCATCTGATAGGCTGCAAGAAAGAATGGAATCTGAATAAGTAATCCCAGTGAGAGTATTATTGATTCTGTGGGGTGAAAGTTATGACGTCTATGAACAGCCCTTGTATAGAAATAACGTTCCCGTCCTTTATAGGCACGCTTAATTGCCTCCAGCTCCATTTTCATAGGAGCTTGTGCAATAGTTTTCTTTTTTTTCCATCTTTCGAGAGGAATATAGATAGGGAGAAGAATCAGGTTGACCATAATACTTAAAGCCAACAGGGATATCCCGTAATTACCTGAGAGATTATATATTTCAGTAAAAAGGAAGGATAGAAACCATTCAAGAGGTTTTAGCATTTGAGATCCTCCACTATTTTCAGAAGCTGTGCAGCGGCCGTTTCTCCGGCATTACCAAAATTATAGAGAGATTCACTTCGGATCTTTTCAATATCATCAGATTGGGGGCGGGATAGCATATCTTTGACTATAGTCGATAAAACCGGTATATCTTGTTCTCTTATTGTTTTTCCCGCTTTTTTGCAGAGAGTCATATCCCACAATTCAGAATCGAGGTCATAGGCCTCCATTCCATCTTTATTTCCATAAGCAGGACCGGTTTTTTATAGAGAAACAGATAGTCGAATATTACACCTGAGAGATCACTGATCATGATGCTTGATTTGTTCATGCTCTCCGAGCCCGAGTGATTGTCATCGAGGGTGAAGTTTTCTTTTTCCCCGAAGACATCAACTATTTCCTGAACCAGTTCAGGATAGGATACAAAACTTTGAGGATGAGGTCTGAAAATAATATTGAAATCTTCAGAGTCGAGTGCCTGGAAAAGGCTTAAACCGAATCTATTGAGAAGAGAATAGGGTTTCCATGTGGGAGCAACAAGTATTGTCGGTTTCTGCCCTGTAGAAGATCGGGACTCATCTTTGAATTCCCGTATCATTATATCGTAATAAGTAAGACCGGTTTTCAGAAGTTTTTTGGGGAGACTCTGACGTCTCCGCTCAATTTCTCTTATATTCTCAATATGATAAGGGCCGCTGCAGAGGACAGAATCAAAATAATCAAATGCGAATTGATGGTATGTGTGAATATCAGTGGGGGAATGAAGCAGGTGTGCATAATGCTGCACTTTTTTAGAACGCTTTAATGTAAAAATGTCTATTTGCGGTGTTGTTGTCACGACGAGAGGAGCACTTAGCTGATTCATAAAGGCGATAGCGCTATTTAAGCTTTTAAGTGCCTTGACCTGCAGATATTGTGAATTAAATTCAACCGCGGGATCAGTAAGATCAGCTGTGACAAAAGCACTGCTGATTTTCCGCTTTTCCAGAGCCATGATAAGGGGAAGATAGACATTCCAATATTGCTTTCCCTCAGAGAAAAAGACAATATCTACCCCATCAAAAGATTCCTGAGCGGAAAACCCCCGCCCTGTCATCATGTTTTTAAAACGGTAAAAAACCCCCACCAGAGAGTAGAAGAGTGTGGCAATTATGGCAAAAAGAACATAGAGAATTGTACTCCCCGACATGGGATCAATATAGGCAAACAGAGGTGCCGGGATAAAGAGTAATATCAATAAATAGAGAAATTTAAGGGAACTTTTGGTCATTGGCCCTCTTTCCTAATTTCCGGGGAAAATATGGATTTTTAAACCGAGAATATTCTGAGTTTTACTATTACCTGTAATATTCCTAAAGTTTTCTGCCTGGACAAAAGTATAATCTGCTTCAAATGAGAGAGGCAGTTTTTCCAGTTCATATGATGCACCAATAGTGACTATGTGAATTTTTTCATAAATCCCATCATTGAGAAAATCTTTTTCTCCTGTATTGTTGTAGGCATGAGCTTTTTCGCCTCCTATTCCACCGGAATCGATAGATCCTTCCATTTCTCCCTCTTCATAGATTCCATCACCATGTCTTATATGCTGATATTGTATATAGGCTGAGAGATTCCTATAGGGAAGAGATTGAACTTTAAAAAGAAATTCATCAGAATTCGGAGGGAGGTGATAACCGAGATTCTCATTGTCATTACTCCAGTTTATATCGAAATAATATGTGCTGTCAGAGAAATAATATCTTTGGGCATAATGAGTGTATGTATAGGGCTCGATTTTTGTGTATTGAAAAGAGGCCATAGTAAAGGGCAGTTTGGGAATTATCCAGCGGATTCCTGCCTGGAAGGCAAAAGTAATGGCCGGATCTTTAAACATATTTTCACTGACTCTTATTTCATCGGCAAAATAACTGCCATAAAGTTTTATTCCCAGAGGGAATTTCACAGCAAAAGAAAATTCCATTGAACCGTTGTCGTGATCTCCCGTAAGATTTTGAGCCAGTAAGGGCAGCAAAAATGGATTCATATATGATATTTCAAAGCGCTTGCCCCAGACAATTGAATTGTTGACGGCTAAATAAAGCCAGTCGGTCAACATCAGTTCAAATAACTGGGTTGTCAGCATTTTCTGATCAATAAGCTCATCGGGATCAAGTACCTTATCGAGATTTTCATCTGCACTTCCGACACTTCCGTCAAACCAGTTACCCAGAGCTCCCACTGAATAATAAGCATTAAACCATTTAGCCGGTCTTAAGGTAAAGTCTATTCCGTCGTATGGTCTGGCGGTTTTCGATACTGTCAGATTTCCATGACCATTACCCATATCTCTTCGGTGTCTGTGCCATTTTAACGTCAGTCTATTGTCTAGAAAAGAAGTGGCTAGTTCAGGATTAATCAAAATATTGAAAGATCCTCCCTCTCCATTTCCATCGGAGAGTCCGCCACCTCCCAGGCCGCTGGTTTCGATATAATAGCCATCGGCCACTTTTGTATAATCGAAGGGGGCAAAGGCGTCGATGGTTATGTCATTTACTCCGACACCAACCCGGATATCATAGGATAGGAAACGGGATACATCACCCTGCATGAACCATTCCATCATATTGGTGCTGTGGATATTTCCGGCATTCAGGTCTGTGCGGAATTCGAAGTCAAACCGGGAACCAAAAGCCATGGGAAATAAAGCTTCCGGTTCATTATTCAAATGAACTTTACCATTTTGAATTATATTCCAAACTGAAATCTCCCTATTTCTCGGGCGGTACTTCTCCAGTTCCTTATGGAGAATATCTCTTTCTATTGTGGTCAGACTATTTTCATGCTGCTTGATTTCTTCCAGCAATCTGAGAACTTGGGACCGGGAATAAGGTCTGACCTGAGTCAGACGGGATATGATCCCTTTCATTTCAGCCATTTCCAGTAATAAATAAACCGGCTGTTCCAGATCCACTGATAGAAAAGTCTCTCCCCAGAGCCCTGTAGAAAGCAATAGGGCAAATTGAATAATTATAATTGTTTTTCTTATGGTATCTTTAGTAGGCATTTTTATTTACAAATCCTTTTAGTACAGTCAGAAAAATGATTTTTACATCAAACATCAGACTCCAGTTTTTAATATAATATATGTCGAATTCAATTCTCTTTTCCAGGCTTGTATTTCCTCTCCAGCCATTGGCCTGAGCCCAACCGGTAATACCGGCTTTCATTTTGTGTCTGACCATGTAGGCCGGAATTTCATCTTTGAATTTTTCTACAAAGACCGGTCTCTCCGGTCGGGGACCGACAAGACTCATGTTTCCGATAAATACGTTCCATAACTGGGGTAGCTCATCTATGGATGTAGATCTCAGGAAAGTGCCTATAGGTGTTCTTCTATCATCATTTTCCACTGTCCATACGGCACCGGATTTTTCCTCGGCATCTATTTTCATGGATCTGAATTTCCACATTATAAATTTTTCACCGTCAAGGCTCATCCTTTCCTGACCATAAAACACAGGACCTTTGGAAGTGAGCTTTACAGCTATAGAAATGATTACTAATAAGGGGGACAGAATTATCAGGCCTATTGTTGACCCGATCAAATCCAGAACTCTCTTTATAAAAGCTCCCAGATTACCCATATGCGGTGCATTCACTTTCACCATGGGAATCCCTTCAAAGTCCTCAATCCTGTTCCCGATAAAGGTGTAGGCTATATCGGGCAGAATGAAAATCGGTGTCAGTAGATTCCGGACCGTTTTCAGAATTTTCTTTTGCTTATCCTGATATTCCTGAGCATAGCTTATAATGACAGCATCAACTTCGATTGTTCTTGAATCTATCGTTATTTTATCGGAATCATATAGATCATTTATATCCATTTCCGGTATATTGTATTTTGATGCCAGACCGGAAGAATTCACCCAGCCGACAATGCATAACCCTGTTCCTTTAATATTGTGTACTGCTTCAACATATTCCGCCATAGCTTTACTGCTACCGGCTAAAATGATATGGCGCAGATTCTTCCCCCGGGCTCTCATCCCCTTTATAATATTTCTCGAAATCAGTCTAACAGTTATCGTGCTGATAATGGAGACGATGAAATAGATCATCAGAGTAATTCTTGAAAGAGCTCCGGGAGCGGCGAAAAAAAACAAAATAATAAAAGCAAACTGTCCCTGTAGAGTGGAGAAGACAACTGACATTATCTCTCTGTGCCATGAGTAATATCTATTGGAGATGTAGAGGCCATTTTTATAGAAGAAGAAAAGTGTCAATATGAGAATAAGCGGAGTCAACCTCACGTAGTAGAGCCCCAGGCCGGGATTCCCTCCACTCATCAATGAAAATCTTATATAAAAGGAGATTAGCCATGCTGAAGATACAGCAGCGGAATCTGACAGCTGCTGCATAAAATTAAAGGTTCTCTCATGTTTTTTAAGCATTAATTGAATATCCTGAAAGTATTTTAAATCCTGGCAATTATTCTACCCTAATAAATGAAGAACGGCAACAATCTGATTGAATTAATATGATAGTCCGGCAGTCATTTCTATCTCATATTTTTTAAAGTCATTCCATTCAAAATGACTCAGGTCTATTCCTAATGTTCCCCTGAGGACAAAACTTTTCCACCGGTCAATATAGAGTATCCCGTCGAGACCCGCTGTATAGGCGAAGTCATTTACACGGTCAAAATCGCTATTACTATTATAAATAATACCGATATCAAAGAAAGGTCTTGCCTGAATCTCAAATAAACCATCAATGTTAATGGTAGAAATAGTCATATCTATGCTCATGGCAGCACCGAGATCTCCATTGAGATAACCCGATCTGACTCCTCGTAATAAGTCATTTAATCCGATCTGTTTATTCGACCACTTTCCATTCAATCTTCCCGAAAGATTAAAGGTTTTGTTAATCCTCCAGAAGTATGTTAAACCGGCACCGATAGATGTAGAGAAAGACGGGGTTCTATCAACATCATATGAGGCATTTAATGAATTTGATAATTTAGCGGCAAAACCATTTCTTAAATTATCTATCCAGTCTACCTTTTTGTATTCAAAACTATGGGTCCAGGTCAGGTTGGCAAAATCCAGATCTATCGTTGCTTCTGGTATGAGATTCACAATCGTATGTATCCCATAATTAAAACTCAAAGATGGACCGAAAGAATAGGAAAAATTCGAAGGTAACTTTAGTGATGTTTCAAGACTCAGGCTTGTACTGTGATAAGTATATTGTTGAATAAGACTATCGCCCCTAAAATTATAATCTTTTGATGTGGCAAAACTCTGGCTTAAAGAGAGACTGAAATCGAGATTCAAAAGTTTTATTCCCGATAGAGACGGTCTAATTTCCCAGGCTGGAATTCCCCAGTTATTAAGAGCTTCATTTTCATTAATATTTAAACTGGAAGAAATCCTGAAATTCATTAAAGTACCATTTATATTATAGAAATTACTTTTTAGAGCTAACTTGAATCCATTACTTGAACCATAACCGATAAGGGGAAGAAAAAAGGTATTATTTGCATCTATACAGATTAGAATTGTTTTATAATGAACATATTCCGAGTCGGAACTTTCCACTTCTACCAGAGAGTATTCAACATTCTCAAAAATCCTCAAATTCATAAGGTTCCGAATGCTTTCATTCATATAGTTTCTTAAAGATACAAGACTATCAAATTCTTTACCTTCAAAGAGCTTGATCTCCTGCAGGAGATATTTTCGCTTTGTTGATCCTTCAATTTCTGTTTCGATTGAAGATATAATAATTTTTTTTTCTGCTGCTTCCGCAGCAAGAGTGACAGCAAAAAACAGATTGAGCAGCAAAATAACAGTAGTGGCACAGAATAGCCTATATTTAATGTTCATATTGAGGGAATTTAACATATAGATGTCATATTAACAAGCTTGTACAAAGACAATTGTCTGTCTATAATTCTGGATATGATAGATATTCGCACATTTCAATTTGGAAATTTTGTTACCAGAACCATGTTTTGTACACCTGAAGAGATACTGGAGGATGCCCTTTTAGTATTTGATGAAAATACAGCTGCATTGTTCCCTGAAAGAAGCCTCCGGAATTCTATAGTCTTACCCTCCGGTGAAAAAGCAAAAAACTGGCAGTCAATAGACAAGATTATTAAGGGTGCAATAGACGCTTCTTTGGGAAGAGACGGGTGTTTCTGCGGAATTGGAGGTGGAGTCATCTGTGATATGACGGCTTTTGCCGCATCGGTCTATATGCGGGGGTGTTCTGTTATTCTGGTTCCTACAACTCTGCTGGCCATGGCTGATGCCTCTCTCGGGGGAAAGACCGGTATCGATTATGAGGGATATAAAAACATGGTAGGGACATTCTATCCGGCTCAGGAAGTCCGGTATTGTCCGGATCTTCTCAAATCTCTTCCCGACAGGGAATTCCTGAGTGGAATCGGTGAGGTTATTAAAACGGCTATGCTCGGTGACCGGGAATTGTTTCGGTATTTAAAAGAGAACCGGGACCTCATCATGGAGAGAGATTCTGACACACTAAAAGAGATTATAAAGCGCTGTATTATGGTCAAGGGAAATGTTGTTGAAGAGGATCTTAATGAAAAAGGGCTGAGGGCTATATTGAATCTGGGACATACCTTTGCCCATGCACTGGAGTCTGTATCGGGGTTCAGTGACTGGTCGCATGGTGAAGCTGTCGCCTGGGGACTGCTTATGGCTATTGAAACCGGGGTAGAACTGGAAATTACTGATAACTACTATGCTCTTGAAGTGAGAAAAATGCTTGAGTATTACAATTTCCAGTTATATGCTGATGTAGATACTGATAAATTAATACAGGCAATGAATCAGGATAAAAAGAAAAAGGATGGAATTATCAATTTTATTCTACAGAAAAATATTGAAGATACCATAATTAGACCGGTTGATAGCGATATCATCCATTCTGTCCTGAAGCGCAATAGAGATAAAGCAGGTGACATGTGAAACTAAACGGTAATGTTTTTAATAAATTTATTCAGAATATTGATGTGGGGAATACTATTTTCCGCGAAGGTGATACGGGAAGCCAGATGTTCCTTATTGTAGAAGGTGAAGTCGAAATCCGAAAGAAAACCACCGAGAAATCTACAACGACCCTAGCCACGCTGAAAAAAGGGGATTTTTTTGGCGAAATGGCCATGGTTGAAAGGAAGCCCCGCTCCGCAACGGCTATTGCCGCAACGGGATGTCGTTTACTGGCTCTTGACCAGAATGCTTTTATGACTTTAATTGAACAGAATTCCGATTTTGCTGTTCGAATGATAAAAGTTCTTGCTACAAGGCTGCGAAGA
>JAEINM010000019.1 GCA_016342385.1 Spirochaetaceae bacterium
GGGCTGAAGTCTAAAGCAAATAGAATTTAGTGGCTCCGATCATGCCGCAAAAGTCATTCCTCCCCTTCGGGGAGATGAGAAGAAAAAGGACTACATGAGATTATAAGCGAGAGGGGCCAGGATTACATGAGATTATAGACGAGAGGGGCCAGGATTACGTGAGATAATCGGCGAGAGGGGCCAGGATTACGTGAGATTATAAGCGAGAGGGGCAAGTTATAAATAAAAAAGATCTCTATGTTAAATAGAGATCTTCTATAGCAGGGGTAGGACTCGAACCTACGGCCTTTGGGTTATGAGCCCAACGAGCTGCCAACTGCTCCACCCTGCGACGTTTTTTGTTCTAAAATAAATATACACATTTTCATAAAGAATGTTAACTGAATTTTAGAATATAGCAGGGGTAGGACTCGAACCTACGGCCTTTGGGTTATGAGCCCAACGAGCTGCCAACTGCTCCACCCTGCGTCGTTTCGTTTGGTAAATTATAGGGAATAGAAGTTTTTGTCAATCATTTTCTACAAAAAAAGTAAAATGATTCTTCTAAGTGACCTAGAAGTAACTATTGATGGGATTTTTTCATTACCTGTCCTCTTAAAAAGAACAGGGCGACTAATAGCAAAATTATACTTAACAGATAATAGGGATAATGCAAATTTATCAATATATTATAAAATCCATGTATTATGACTGTTGTCGCAAGAGTTTTACTATAAAAGCGCTTTTCCTCTATTTTACCCTTTCCCGCAAAATAACCCATAAAAGCTCCGCATATGGCATGGAGGGGAACCGCCGTCAGGCTTCTGGAAATAATCATGGGTACAGGATTGGAAGATCCTGTCAGGTAGATAATATTCTCTGCAAAAGCAAAGCCCACGGCTACGGCTATGCTGTAACGGATCCCGTCATTTATGGTGCGGAAGTTTTCATCTCTGTACAAAATAAGAATAATAACTGTCAGTTTTATGGATTCTTCAATTAATGCTGTTGAAAGAAAAGGGCGGAGAATAAAATCACTCAATATGCCCCGTCCCACCAATCCAGTCCCTATGGATACAAGAATGATTCCGGGTAAAACAGATATGGCTCCCCAGATCAACAGTTTCACATAGAGAGCTTTGTTCAGATTTTCTCCGGGCTCTTTTCGGAAAGCAATGATACTGATAAGCGCCGAGGGAATAAGTGAGAGAAAAACTATCGTCGCCGGGAATTGCCAGA
Organism: Spirochaetaceae bacterium; assembly: GCA_016342385.1. GTDB lineage: Bacteria > Spirochaetota > Spirochaetia > DSM-2461 > DSM-2461 > Spirochaeta_F. The sequence goes on from JAEINM010000019.1 coordinate 1,219, forward strand.
TCATTTTAGAGTATTTTCCAGAATCCGTATGAATAAACGGTTATCTTCTTCTGTACCCACGGTTACCCGGATCCACTGTTCCAGTCCGAAAGATGTCAGTGGACGTATGGTTATACCCTGGTCCATCATCTGCTGGAATAATACTTTTGAGTCCATTCCAATATAGAGGCAGACAAAATTGGCCTGAGACTCATAGTATTTCAGCTCAAGGCGATCGAGTTCATCATATATAAACCTTTTCCCTATGCTGTTCATTTCTCTGCTTCTCCTGTAGAAATCATCATCACTCAGAGCCGCTGTGGCACCGATCTGTGCAGGAGTATTGACATTAAAGGGCTGTTTGGTTACCAGTATTTCCTCTAGAACTTCTTCTCTGGCTATTCCGTAACCGACTCTCAATCCCGCAAGACCGTAAATCTTTGAAAAAGTTCGAAGAATCATCAGGTTGGGATATTTCTCGAGCAATTGCTTCGAATCGGGGAAATCCAGGGCATCACTGTAATCCGCGTAGGCTTCATCGAGAACAAAAAGAATATCATGAGGTATTTTTTTCAGCATATCATCCAGATCATTGTGATTTATATAGGTTCCGGTCGGATTGTTGGGATTACAGAAATAAATGATTTTCGTATTGCTGTTTATGAGAGCAAGAATCTTAGCGGGATCAAATGTACCCTCAGTCATTTCCGCTTTCTGTATTTCTCCGGAAAAGAGAATTGTGGCAAAAGTATATTCTGAAAAAGTGCTCACGGCGGTAATCGCATTGTCCCCATGGGAAACATATGTGGCGGCAATTAATGTCATCAGCTCATCGGAACCATTGCCGACAATTATATTCTCTCTCTTGTATCCGAGTTTCTCTGCAAGAGCCTCTCGCAGAATCCGGCAAGTCCCATCGGGGTAAATATTGACGTTGTTAATGCCGTGGAGAATGGCTTCAATGGCCTTAGGGGAGGGGCCCAGTCTGTTTTCATTGGAGGAGAGTTTCAAGGCTCCCTCTTTAAGAACACCCGGTTTATAGGGGATCATCTGACTCAAATTGCTCTTCATTTTCATTTTTTTCCTATCTCCTGTTTCACAACAATAATCACACTTTAAAATGAAATCGATTTTTTTGTAATAGCTAGAAAGGGAAAAAGTAAACTCTATTTAATCACAAAAATGTATTACGAAATATTGAAATATTGCTTTACAATTTACGAAAAACGAATACAATAAGTCTATAACATAAATATAAAGGATGTATTTACTATGCAGCCAGATGATATAGATTGGAAAATTATCGAAATACTCAGGGAGAATTTCATTCCCAACAATGCCATAGCACGGGAACTCGGTGTCTCAGAAGGGATGATCCGTCAGAGAGTGAAACGTTTGAAAGAAGCGGGAATCCTTAAAATCAAAGCACTGATCAATCCCGATGTCCTCGAGAATCTTCAGTTGGCTATGGTTGCCATAAACATTACCGAGTCAGCCCTTTTGAAAAAAAGAGCCGATCAGATCGCCTCTCTGGAAAATGTATTATCCGTATCTTTCACTTCGGGCCGGTATGATCTTTTTGCCGAGGTCCTTGTCACTTCAAACCGCGATCTTGTCCGGTTTCTCACAGAAGAACTGCCCAATGTGGAAGGTGTAACCAATACCGAGACATTTATGATGCTCAGAAGCTATGGCAAATTTGTTTAAATTCTATTTTTTAACTGTTTCTTTTTAGGTCTCGATTTCTTTATTCAGCAGCTTTGAGTGTTCTATCAGTACATCTATGCTGCTTTTAATCTCTAAAACTTCTTCGGATATTTCACCAATATTCTGCATCATATCAGTGACTGACCGCAGGACAGCATCAGCTGATCCCAGCACATCATTTATATCAGAATACACCACCTGCTGATTCTCCTGAACATCATTTACACTGGAGTTAACATTTTGTGTCAGTTCATTCAGATTCGTGGATGCTGTCAGAATCTCTTTACTTCCAATGGATAATTCACTGGTATTGGAAGACATCTCATCCATTGCCTGTGATACTTCTTCAATATGAGAATGCATCTCTTTAAATGCCGTACCCGATTCATTGATTTCAACTCCTGCCTTTTCTATCGCTTCCACAAGGGATCTGAGGGTGACTGCTATCTCTCCGGCATTCTGAGAACTGGAATCAGCCAGTTTCCGGATCTCTTCAGCCACTACGGCAAATCCTTTTCCCGCATCGCCCGCATGAGCGGATTCTATTGCCGCATTCATTGAAAGAAGATTGGTCTGGGATGCAATACTTTCAATAATGGAGGTCATCTCTTTTATACTTTCCAGATGTTTACTGACTGACTCAAAGGAATCTATTGTGTTTTCCAGCGTATCTTCCCCTTTTGTTGATATAGACTTAAGAGCCGATACTGTTTCTTTTTTCTTATGGATTACACTTGAGACATTCTCTATTGATGCTGACATCTCTTCAATTGATGCACTGGATTCTGTCACATTGGACGCCTGATCGTCGGATAGTGATTTCAGGTTATCAACACTGGTATTTATCTGGTTTAACGCTTTTGCGCTGCTGTTAAAACTCTGTTGAAGGATATTGATCTGATCTGTCACTGTTTCCAGGCTATTTTTTATGGAAGAACTGGCTCGTATGGCATTTTCAGCTATTAGAGAAACATTATTCGTTTTCTCCAGTTGTTTTGCTGAAGAAGCAAGCAGTTCTTTTCTCTTAATTTCATCATCTTTTGACTGTTTTAGTTTTTCTAAAATATCTGTTAGTATTTTCCCTTCTATAGTTTTAGTAAAATATATGGTAATAATAGCAACAGTCATTAATATCGCCGGTATCAGAATCTGAGTTATAGGAGGCATTATCTCTGTGTATATATGGCCTGTTAAGAGAGCAATAATTGAACTTACAAGAAACATTGCCAGACTGGAAATAGAGAAGAATAATGCTTGCTTTCTGCTGTTTGTAAACAGGATGGTAATAAACATCAATTCGTAAAACGAGAGGGCATTTGAATGGATTATCTGATTAACCATAAAACTCTGGCTGATATACAGCAGAGATAGAATAATAAAAATACTGGATAAAAGAACAGTTGCCGCTCTAGTGTATTTTCCTTTTAGAACAAGGATAAAGGAGGATAATACCGATACAATCATCAGAATATCCATTATTATCCGCACTGGTGGTTCTTTCGTAATGATATATAATATGGTCAGTGGAATCAGCATGGTTGCTATAAAAAGCGAGAGAATAGCTAATATGGGAGCCTTCATCTGTATTTTATATTCTTCATCTTTATAGGTTTCTTTTATTCGTTTAATAAGGGTCATATTTTATTCCATGTATTATGTATTTAATTTGTCTATTATATTAAATTATATATATTAATATATAATAAAATGTATTTATTTTAATACTATTATTGTTATACAGGAGGCAAATCCGCAATGCATGAAAGATTCACATTAAAAGCCCAGGAAGTCATTGAAGCTACTTCAAAATATGCCGTAGACAGACAGCACGGACAAATAGATCCCATTCATATACTCAGTGCCCTGATAAATCAGCGTGAAGGAATCGTGCCTCCCTTACTCGACAGGCTCGGTGTGGAAAAATCACTACTGGAAAATGATATTCAGGGTTTTATGGCAAAAGTCCCCAGGGCCTATGGTGAAACTCTACAGGTTTCTCTCTCACAGCAGTCCATGGCTTTACTGAGAAAAGCGGAGAAAGAAACCTCGGATTTAAAAGATGAGTTTATATCAACAGAACATATATTCATCGCTATTGCTTCTACCGGTGGGGATCTGTCGGCTCTTTTAGCCAGACATAGCATAACAAAAGACTCTATTCTTCAGTCCCTGGTCTCTATCCGGGGTAATCAGAGAGTCACAGATCAGAATCCCGAAGACAAATATCAGGTCCTCGACAAATTCTGCACAGACCTCACGGCACTGGCCAGAAAGGAGAAGCTGGATCCCGTTATAGGCCGCGATGAAGAGATTAGAAGAGTCATGCAGGTACTCTCCCGAAGGACCAAGAACAATCCCGTCTTAATCGGTGAGCCGGGAGTGGGGAAGACAGCCATCGCCGAAGGACTGGCAAGAAGAATCGTATCCGGTGATGTTCCGGATTCTTTAAAAAATAAACAGCTTCTTTCTCTGGATCTGGGCGCTTTAGTCGCCGGAGCCAAATTCCGTGGAGAGTTTGAAGAACGGCTGAAGATGGTCATAAAAGAGATCTCCAAATCCGACGGAGCTATTATTTTATTTATCGATGAACTGCACACCCTAATGGGTGCGGGAGCCGCAGAAGGTTCTACCGATGCCTCAAATCTTTTAAAACCGGCACTATCCCGGGGAGAACTGAGAACTATCGGAGCGACAACGCTCGATGAGTACCGCAAGCACATAGAAAAAGATCCCGCCTTTGAAAGACGGTTCCAGCAGGTCTATACTGCAGAACCATCAGTTGAAGATACGGTTACCATATTAAGGGGAATCAAGGACCGTTACGAGATTCACCACGGTGTCAGAATTAAAGACGAGGCACTTATTGCGGCAGCCAATCTGTCCAACCGCTATATTACATCGCGATTTCTTCCCGACAAGGCCATAGACCTGGTGGATGAAGCCGCCAGCCGTCTGAAAATGGAGATTGAGAGTCAGCCCGAGGAGATTGACAGATTAGAGAGGAAAATGCTTCAGCTGGAAATCGAAAAGCAGTCTCTATCCCGGGAAGAGGATCAGGCTTCTGAAGAGAGGCGAAAGAGTATTTCCAGTGAACTGGCGGATCTGAAAAGTGACTTTGACTCGCTGACTCTCCAGTGGCAGAATGAAAAAAAGATCATACAATCAATCCGGGAATTGAAACAGCAGATTGAAGACCTCCAGGGACAGGAAAACATTTACGAAAGAGAAGGGGACTTTGCCGGTGCGGCAGAAATTAAGCATGGCAAACTGCCCCTGGCCCATAGTGAGTTACAGAAAAAAGGGGAGGAACTGGAAAGAGTTCAGACAGGCAAAAGTCTGCTGCAGGAAGAAGTCACCGAAGAGGATATTGCTCTTGTGGTATCTAACTGGACGGGAATCCCCGTGTCTAAAATGATCAGTTCCGAGAAAGAGAAGCTGCTCAAGCTGGAATCTATTCTTGAAAAAAGGGTCGTGGGACAGAATAATGCGGTAGAGACCCTTTCCGATGCCATTAGACGGAACAGGAGCGGGCTGTCCGACAGCAGCCGGCCTCAGGGATCATTCATCTTTCTGGGACCCACAGGTGTGGGGAAAACAGAACTGGCCAAAACGCTGGCGGATTTTCTGTTTAATGACGAAAAAGCCCTCACCAGAATAGATATGAGTGAATATATGGAAAAATACGCGGTTTCCCGTTTAATAGGAGCCCCTCCCGGTTATGTGGGGTATGAGCAGGGGGGGCAACTGACAGAAGCCGTGCGGAGAAGACCCTATTCTGTTATCCTCTTTGACGAAATAGAAAAAGCTCATCCCGATGTATTCAATATTCTGCTCCAGGTACTCGATGACGGCCGTCTCACAGATGGTCAGGGGCGTATTGTCAATTTCCAGAACACCATTATTATTATGACCAGTAATCTCGGAAGTCAATTGATTATGGAGAATCTCCCCGAAGAGCAATTGAGACAGCAGATGGACGGTCTGATGAAAACCACCTTCAAACCGGAGTTTCTCAATAGAATAGATGACATTATTATATTCAATCAGCTCAGCGAAGAGAACATTCTCAATATTATTGATATTCAGATTCACCAGCTGGCAGAGAGACTTAAAGAGAAGAAAATCATTCTCGATCTATCAGAGGATGCGAAAAAACACCTGGCTCATCTGGGCTATGATCCCCTGTACGGAGCCCGTCCACTTAAAAGGACATTGCAGAATCTTTTACAGAATCAACTGGCCCGGAAAATCCTTGCCGGGGAATACCCCGAAGGATCAACTGTTCATGCGGGACTGGAAAAGGGGGAAATCGTTTTTTCCTAGGGGCGAGAATATTATCGCCGCAAATAAGATAATTCCGACGGTAGAACAATGTTATTCCCGAATAAATCCTCACCGTAGCCGTTTTCCGCCAGGGTTTTAATATCTTTCAGAACTCTCTTGTCTCCAGTAAAAGTCACGGTCAGGTCACTGGCTATGTCTATTTTTCCCAGGGCCAGATAAGTGGTAATAGCTCGTTTTACATAATCTATCAGATTCTCATCGTCCAGAGGATCGAGTTCTTCAAAGGAAAATGTATTTTCGTATATCAATAGGGTTTTCTGTTGAAGAAGATCGAGGAATATAATCCTCAGTTTCTTTTTCATCTCTCCAGAGCTGACTTTATTGAGCTTCAGTTTTTTTATCAGCTGATGATCCATAATCTGTTTTGCCGCATATTGGCGCTTAATGGAATTAATGACTTCATTGGCTCTGAATAACTCCAATGGCATAGAGGCATCATATACCTGGTCATAGAGCATCATTTTTACATTGCCCCCATAATGGAGAACTATTTTTGACAGAAGTGTGGACGGTCGTACATGAAAGCCCCGGTAATTAGGGATATTTACAGTTATTGTCCCGGGCTCGGAATACTGTCTTAAAACGGTGCGGCACACTTCCTGAGATGAGACAATGAAGCGATCACAGTTACTTATAAAATATTCCATAAGGACTGTCATGCACTGTCCCTCTTCTATATGACGTCTATATTTCCATTTCCTGCTGAAATAGCTGGAGTGCCGTTCAATGTAATGAACCAGAACAGTAGCTGTTTCCAGTAAATGATATACCACTGACACCTGTCCCCGTAGAACAGGAAGACTTTTATCGTGCTGGGCGATATCGGATTGCTGTAGATGCGTGTCATAAATGGACTGAAGATTATGAAATTTATTTTCCAGAATCCTCATATGCTCTTCACTGATTATTTCAGGTATACAGCTTCGGTAATCCCGTTTACTGATTTTTTTGTAGATTTTCAGGATTCTGCTCTCTTCTGCAAGATTGAGAAAAGATGTTGCCAGGTTTATGGCAATACGCGATGGAAATCTGGTTTTTCGTCTCTTCCTGTCATTCTTCAATCTCCCTTCGGGGAAGAGTTCGGCAAACCTTTCAATCAGATATCCTGATTTATCAATGGTAATCTTCTTTTTATAGGCAATTTTTATCATGGTTGAAGCATTTTGAATCAGGCTGTTTAGGATTATCAGTAATACATTGTCAGTTTCACTGAGAAAGTCGACATTGACCTCTCTCAGATTGTAGAGAGGTGCTGTTTTTTTTATATGTAATAAATTATAGGCGATGGTGGTAAAGGATTTTGTCACAGCTATTGTCTGTCGGAAAGGATACCAGTATCTATTCTGTTTGGACCCGTAATAGTCCATGATCTCTTCACATCGTGTCGCTTCGAGATGAAGCTTTCCAATTAAGGGTCTGTGTATATTGTCAATACTGGTCTGCTGTGAAAGTAGATAGGAGAGTGATAATAATTCTCTCATTTCATTAGATAAAAAATACCCAAAACTTTCTTCATCCAGTTCTAATGAACTCTGTAAATGCATAAATGACTTTTTCCTAACCGAAACTATACTTCAGTGGAGGACTCTTTTCAAGAGAGTAAACTGATTCTTGTAAATATATAGTCAAGAGAGTCTTTTTTTAGCTTTACCCGGGAATACTGACTCTTGCCCAGTCTTTTGTGTGTAACGGGGTTAAAGGTGATATTGCTGTTTTTATTTTCTTCATTATACCAGGTTATTAGAGCAATATTTCCATCTTCTATCTCCAGGCAGTTGATCCCTTTTTTATCAATAACACAACCGGAATTGAACAGACAGGGAATTATCATCTGATCATAAATGCTGCTGAATGAGTCATAGTGGTCTCCCGTCCTTAAGAGAACATTCAGGGCATCTGCCAATACGCGTATGGATGATTCCAGCTTTTGTCTTTCCTTTTCATCAGATTCCAGATATCGGCGTATTCTCTGTTCAATATTGTATTTCAGGTAATCCGCTTCTGAAAGGCCTTCGAAAAGGGCTCTATGAGTATGACCCACCAGGGAAATAATTTTTTTATCCTTGGAGAAATCATAAATTTTCTGTTCAGCTTTCAGCTTTTTCACATTCGTATAGGGCCGTTTTATATTCTTTATCATTAGGGGGTGGGCTATATAGCGAAGAGAGAATCCAACCAGTGAATTTATAAATCCCTGATAGCTTGAAGCCTGATGCCCGTGGAGAACAAAGAGAGAATCCTCTTTGTACTTCAGCTTTAAACCGGGAAGAATATCGTAATTAATATCCTCTTTTTTAAAATTGATCGTGTTTTTCAGAAGCATCAGTTCCCAGTCGTGATTCCCCACAATTTTATAAAGGTCACCTCTGTCTCTGAACTGGTGGAACTGCTCATAGAGATCGCTCCACTTTTTATAAATTGTGGACAGAGAAATCCTCTGAAGCTCTTCTATGTCTCCGTTCAATATCAGTTTAAAGTTATTCTTATAATAGTAGTGGTCCAGAATATGGGAAAACATCGGGGAATTGTGGAGAAAATCATCCCTTTTTTTTCTTCCTCCCAAATGGAAATCACTGAATATGACAATCTTATCACTTTTATCAATAGTGAGGGAGGGACAGCTATTGTACAATTTCTCCAGTTTTTCATAGCTTTGATGTTTTTTATTCATTATATTTAATTATATCAAGAGGATCGGCTTTTTCAAATATTTCACAAAAAGCAAAAGGGCACTTGACTATATATGATTTTGTATATATATTATTTTTATCAAATAAGAGAGAGGTGATGTTATGGCTGAACATCTAACAGTAGATACTTTTAAAGAAAAAGTATTTAATTATACAGAAAACAAAGAATGGAAATTCGAGGGCGAAATTCCCTGTATTATTGATTTTTATGCAGACTGGTGCGGACCATGCAAAATGGTGGCTCCTGTGCTGGAAGAGCTTTCTTCGGAATATAAAGGCAAAATGAATGTCTACAAAGTGAATACTGAAGAACAGCAGGAATTGGCTCAGGCTTTCGGAATACAAAGTATTCCCTCCATACTTTTTGTCCCCAAAGAGGGACAGCCTCAGATGGCGGCAGGTGCATTACCTAAGGACAGTTTTATTGAAGCAATGAAGTCAGTTCTTCATGTTGAATAATTTCTGATTATTGTTAATGATATAAGAGGCGTTACTTCTCGAAGTAAGAGCCTCTTTTTTTTTACAATATTTATTCATCGAGGTTTTAAATGGCAAAACTCTGGGAGAAAGACTATTCCACAGACACACTTATTGAAGAATTTACCGTAGGAAGGGACTATAGGTTAGATATGAATCTGATCCCCTCGGATTGTATTGCTTCAATGGCTCATGCCCGTATGCTTAATTCCATAGGGATATTGAGTGATGATGACTACAGTCAGCTTAAAAAAGGTTTGATTTCAATTATTAAAGAGCATAAGAAAGGGAATTTTGTCATAAAACTAAGCGATGAAGATGGTCATACGGCCATTGAGAACCGACTTTCCGAGCTTTGCGGAGATCCGGGGAAACGAATACATACAGGGCGTAGCCGGAATGACCAGGTCGTAACCTCTGTGCGCGTTTTTTCCCGCTCCATGCTTCTGGAAATTCTTGAAGCCGGTTTTAAACTCGCACAGGGGCTACTGACTTTTGCAGAGAAAAATAAAGATATTCCCATGGCGGGACGGACACATATGCAGACAGCCATGCCCTCTTCCGTGGGACTCTGGGCCGGGGCATTTGCCGAAGAGCTTGCCGATGATCTGAAGATGGTCTTTAATGCTCTTTCTCTTATCAATCAGAACCCTCTTGGCGCGGCAGCGGGATACGGCGTTCCTCTGCCTCTCAACCGGGAGATGACCGCAGAACTGATGGGATTTCCCGCAGTTCAGAACAATGTCATCTATGTCAATAATTCCCGGGGGAAATTTGAATCTGTCATCCTCGATTCTCTGGACCAGATCGGGCTGACTCTCAGCAAGATGGCTCAGGATCTCATTCTTTTCTCATTGCCGGAATTCGGATATTTTAAACTCCCCGATGAACTCTGTACAGGATCGAGTATCATGCCGCAGAAAAAAAATCCCGATGGGCTGGAGCTGACCAGATCCGCTTCGGCAGTCATTTCCGCGGCATCTACAGAAGTGAAGAATATTATAAGATCACTTCCCTCAGGTTATAATAGAGATTTTCAGTCTGCAAAAGAACCCTTTATCAGAGGGAACCGGATGGCTTTAATGATATTGAAGGTTATGGATCTGACAATAGGAAAACTGCAGGTAAACGAGGAAAAACTCATTGCCGGATTTACTGCGGATATACACGCAACTGACGCCGCTCTGGAAATGGTTGCTGCTGGTAGCACTTTCCGGGAAGCTTATAAAGAGGTGGGTCTGAATCTGGATAAACTGGGAGAAAGAGATCCCTATAATGCCATAAAAAGCAGAACTCATAGCGGATCTACAGGTAATCCCCGGTTTGAAATCTGTGCTCAAACATTGAAAAAACTGCAAGAGGATACAGAAGAAATCAGCACCGCTGTAAACAGTGCTGTTCGAAACCTGACCGGAGAAGACATAGAAATTATCCTTCCCAGGGACTACCGTTAGTTATTCATCAGAGGCAGATAAATCCTGAATCTGTTTTATCAGTTCTCTCAATTTGCTTTCTCTGGCTGTACTTTCATCGAGTTTCCTCTTTAGCTCTTCGATTTCTTCGGTCAGATCTGTTTTCTGCTGCTCCAGTTCCTGAATTTGCGTAGTCATACGACGCATCCGGTTTTCAGAGGTACTGCTCTCTGATTCAAGTTCACTGTTTCTCTCTTTCAGAGAGATAATCAGATCTTCGATTTCCGACAGTCTTTCATTTTTCGATTCCAGTTCTCTTCGAAGCTTTTCAAAATTCGACTCTTCTGTATTTCTCTCCCGCTCCCTATTCAAAATAGAGTCGTCATTCCCTTCGGGATCCAGAGATATTGTGTATTCCAGGTCAGTTCCGGCTTTGACAGAGAGTATTTTATCTTTATACCCTCTTTTTCTCACAAGAAAGGTAAGTTCCTCTTCCGCGGGGAACAGACCGGTAAAACGACCCTTACCGGAAAGAATGCCATTAACATATATCTGTGCATCAGGTGGAACGGTAACAATACCTGTTTTCACTAATCTTCCTTTCTCCGGTTGAATGCTCAGTATATTCAAATTGTCTGATTCTTCCAGAATTTTACTATTTCTGGCAGAGATAGAAGAGAGGTTTTCCCTTTCAGAACCAGTCCCGATAAACAACTCTTCTCCCGCGGCGGTGGAGATAGCCTCGTTGATTCCGTTTTTCTCAGAGACGGCAATCAGGCCCTCATCGACAACCAGGTAGGTCCCTTCACTGTTGCGGTCCACGAAGAATGTTGTTCCTCTGACGGAGAAAATTCTGTCTTCAGATTTTACTTCCAGTTTTTCCCCTTCACTCAGTTTATTCACTCGGTAGAGCATAGATCCCGTAAGAATTTCTGTTTTAATATCTGGCGTTTTAGGAGTCATCGACCACTTTGAGAATATCTCCGGCGTATAATGCTTCACCTAATTCAGCGGAAATGATTTCTTCATCTCTTAGAATATAGACTTCTCCTGAAATAGCTGTTATAAATGCCTCTTCACTTCCCGAGAGGCTGACGGGGGCAAGCTTACGAACTTCTTTTTGACTGCCCGTAACATTGAAATAAATATAGGTGGCAATAGAAGCTGTAATCAATCCTATTAAAAATATCATTACAGTTCGGATAATTTGTTTCATAATTATAAATATATATACTTCCCGCCAAAAATACACAAGAATTATACTAAAATAAAAAATAAGCAGTATTTCCCCGAAATGTGCAGGGACGGGATTTTTTTAGTGAGATTGTTAAGGAGTAAAGCAGGAATATGAAAATGATAAACCGCATCGGGAAAAAATTTAATTATGCCTTTAAGGGCCTTAAAATTGCCATAATAACGGACAACAGTTTTAAAATTCATTTTATTTTTATTCTACCTGTAGTCGCTTCGGGTTTGTATTTTAGGTTTGGTCAATTCGAATGGGTTATTATTACCCTGTCCATGGGTATTGTACTCATTTCAGAATTATTTAATACATCAATAGAATATCTGGTAAAAATGTTCACAGACGAATACCATGAATTAGCGGAGAAACTCCTCGACATCAGTGCCGGGGCGGTTCTCATGTCGGCGATATTGGCTGTTGTAATGGCCTTATTTATTTATATTCCCTATTTCCTGTAATCATGAAATTTTACTGATCCTGAACTTTTAGCTGCAAGAGGATGAACTGGAGGATCTCTTCATCGAGTTCGCCCCCTTTCTGTTCAAGGAGACGGACGATTCTTTTTTTATTATAGGGGCCGTCACAGGTGAGAGTGCTTCCTGTTCGTCCTTCATCGGAGGATTTCCATGTTACCGTTCTCTGGACTGATCTCTTGTCGTAGGATATCTGAAAGCCGATCATTTTATTCTCATCACTATCATACCATAGAATCAGATCCATATCATTATCCATGAACCAGCGTCTTAGTCCTTCTTCAGGTATCTGTCTCACATTTTTAACTTCAGCCAGCACAGTTAATCCTCCCAGACTGAGTATAATACGGGTTTGGCTTTATTTCAAATTAGATTGGCTGACCCTTATTCATTAAATATAATAATATCCAATGGAATTGAAATTATAGCGAAATATCTCCAACTGCTTCATAATACAAAGAGGAGTATTTGATTGGCATATTATAGACTTATCTTACCATTTCTCGCATGTGTATTGACATCAGTCTTATGCGCTTCGGGAGAACATAATGGTTCCCGGGAAAATAGATCCTATATCATTGATCAAATGTCGACAATTGAAATTCTCAATTCCGCAGAATATAAAATACTCATCAATCATAAAGATTATTCACCTGAACTTTTATGGGCCCTTATGATAGATGGAGCTGATGCAGCCGGAATAGCTTTACTGAAAAAAGATGAGCCTATGAAACGTGATTATTACAGTGTTCAGTATCTGGATAGTGAAGATGGGAGATTGTTCAACTTAGGCTATATTTTAAGATATAGACAGGGATGGGATAAATTTACCGCTTCAGGATCATCAGATAATGAACAGAGCCGAAAATATGATATTACCTTCAAGTTTAGAGATTCCGATTTAAACAGGGTTCTCAGTCTACCGGTCAGTATGGCGAGCGAACCGGAAGGTAGAGAGGCAACATCTGAATTGCAGGCTGATATCTCCCCCTACGGGATATATTATTCACGGTCTATTAAAGTCAAACTGAAGGAAAAGGATTTTGGGAAATTCTCAAGTCTATTTGAATCTACCGTTTCTTCATATGCAGAATTATTTCCCCATCTTCTGGATATCGGTTTACTTCCCCATACTGCGATCAATCCTGTGGGAGGACTGACAATCATTGAAGAGAGAGTTAAACCGGGCACTCTGCTCCTTTCTTGTGGAGTGGAGCTGGAGGTCGTATTCACCAGATTTCTGCTGAACGGTGAAGAACTTGTTGCTGAAGCCTCTTTCAGTTTTGCCACAGAGTATGAGATGAGAGACGACGATGGCAATAAAGTGAGAAATAAAATGTCCCTGGAAGATTTCAAGGAGGCAGAAGCGTTTTTTAGAACCATCCTCAACAGTTTTGCTGGAAAAGTGAATTCCCGATGGTCGAAAACAAATTCTGTTTATGAAGCGTACTTCACGCAGTATGGTGAACAATAAGAAAGGGCTGTCGCAATAGAAGGAATCCAGGGAATTCCCCTTCAGGGGGACGGGGGCTTTAAAGAGGGCCGGAACTGAACTTTTGCAACAGCCCCCTATATAAACTAGATAACTTTTCTTAAAGTTTGTGCAATGTTGAGGCAGTAGTCTCCCATTCTCTCGATATGTCTGACGATGTCTATGTAGAGGAGTTCTCCTTTCACATCGGCACCTTCGGCAATCTGATTCCGGGCCTTTTTTCTCAGCCTGTTTCTGTAGTCATCAATTCTATCTTCCAGTTCATGAGCTTTATCATAGTTTTTCTGTGAAAGATGAGCGTTGAGGTGTCCTTTAATAAACTGAAGAAACTCATTGACCAGTTCCGAGTATTGGACAATTTCATTTATAGCATTATCATGAAGAGGTATGTTTTTTTTGTATTTTTTTACTGTTAACATGATCAGGCTGAAACAACTGTCTCCGATGCTTTCCAGTTCAGAGACTATTCGGATCATGGCAGAAGCATTATTTCTCCCTTCCTCATTTAAATTCTCTTTTGTACATTCAAGAAGGTAACCGGTAATCTGTTCCTGCATCTGATCGGAATAGTCTTCCATTTTTCTCAGGCTTTCAACATCATCGCCCATTTTTTTATCGGGATTCTGAAATATAGTGAGATATTTTGTAAACATATTTTCAACTAATTCTGTCATATGAACAATCTCTTTCTGAGCATTGAGAAGATTTAATTCCGGTGTATCCTGAATTGTTGATGTTATGTATTCCAGCTTATAGACAGTAGAATCTTCAAAGGCAATTTTTCCAGGAACGAGCTTTTCAACAAACCTTGCAATTTGAGGAACAAAACCAATAAAGACGGCTGTATTGGTTATATTGAAAATAGTATGAAACATTGCCAGTGTCGTTGTAATCTCATCACCTGGTACAATTCTTTCTATCAGAGCTAAAAAAGGCCTGAAGAACACCAGTATTACAAGAACTCCGAATATATTGAATAATATGTGAACTCTGGCAGCCCGTTTGGCATTTGTTGTCGCTCCTATAGAGGCCAGAAAGGCATCAATAGTTGTTCCAATATTACTTCCCATAATCATGGCCGCCGCTACATCGAGTTTTACAAGTCCTGAAGCGGCCATAGTCAAAACGATGGCCATCGAGGCACTGGATGAGTGGACAATTATGGTAATTATGGCTCCGAATAATACAAAGAGAATGACAGATCCGAATCCCAGATCAGTATAGGGTGCTATAAAATCTATTAAAGCCTGATTATTTGAAGGGACAGATTTTTTAAGATAACTTAATCCTATAAAGAGGAGACCAAAACCAATTAAAAACTCTCCCCAGTTTTTTCTATCTCTATTTTTCGAGAAAAACAAAGGAAGTCCAATCCCTATTATGGGGATTGCAATTTCTGCTATTTTGAATTTGAATCCCAGTATGGAAACAATCCAGCCGGTAATGGTTGTTCCAATATTGGCCCCCATTATTACACCTATGGACTGAGTCAGGTTTAGTAATCCCGCATTGACGAAACTAACTACCATAACTGTTGTGGCAGATGAGGATTGTATGATCGCAGTTATAGCAAATCCAGTAAAAACGGCGACAAATCTGTTTGAAGTTATATGATTTAGAATGCTTTGAAGTTTTTCTCCAGCAGCTTTCTGAATTCCGTCACTCATTACTTTCATACCGTATAGAAATAGTCCCAGAGAACCTATTACTTCCAGGATTATAACGATAATATGCATTTTTGACTCCTAAGTATCTGTAATATTAATTCAACTATATATTATTTTTTCTGAAATTATTATTGATATTGATATATTTCTTTTAACAATTTATTGGGAAAAAGTAAATGAATGATAAAAAATTCTCAAAAAACCTTCAGCATAATGTCTGAAAAATGTTAGGATTGTGTTAGGGCATGATTAGAAAGTCATGAATTTTTTCAGTAATTTTCAGTACTCCGAGGCCTCTTCTTTCCCCTCGAGAACCCGTAGTACTCCGCTGGCCATGGACAACAGCTCATCTTCACCGGGCAGCAGATGTACAGGACCTATAAAAGAAATTCTCTCTCTTATTCTGTCAGTGACGAAATCGTTATAGGCGACCCCGCCGGTTATCACTATGGCATCTACAGATCCTTTCAGTACGGTTGCACAGGCGCCGATCTCCTTACTGATCTGGTAAACCATCGCCTCAAGGATCTCCTCAGCTTTCTTATCACCCCTATCTGCCATTTTGACGATAGCCTGGATATCGGAAGTGTTCATATAGGCTGTCATACCGCCTTTCCCGACTATTTTCTTTTTCATTTCATCATGAGTGAATTTCCCGGAATAACACATTTTGATAAGTTCCAGAACCGGAAGGCTTCCCGATCGTTCGGGAGTAAAGGGACCTTCTTCCAGTCCGTGGTTTACATCAATAACTCTTCCTTTTTCATGGGCTCCTATTGTGGCCCCTCCACCGAGATGAGCTATAACCATATTCACATCACTATATTTTCTCCCGATTTTTTCGCATATAGTTCTTGCCGCCGCTTTCTGATTTAAAGCGTGAAAAACACTGATTCTATTAATATCGGGGTGACCGGAGTATCGGGCTAAGGGACCGAATTCATCAGTAGTGACAGGATCCACAATAAAAGCATCAACACCGGCCTGATGTGCTATCTCCTGAGCAATAAGAGCGCCCAGATTCGAGGCATGTACACCGTAAACAGCATTTGTCAGATCGGAGATTATTCTTTCATTTACTTTAAATGTACCACCGGAAGTCGGTCTGAGCAGGCCTCCTCTCCCTACTACAGCATCCAATTCTTCTATATTGATATTCTCCCCTTTCATCCATTTCACAATAGCCTCTTTCCTCATGGCGTGCTGATCCGTAATGGAATCGTATCGGGCGATCTCTTCATGGCTGTGTCTAATGGTTATGGACGAGATGCATTTTCTCTCTTCGAAATATCCGATTTTTGATGAAGTTGATCCGGGATTTATGGCAAGAATTCTTTTCATGTTAATCTCCATTGTACGATTTTCAGTCTTTATATGTATAAAAATACTATATGGATACAAAATCCGCAAGAAAAATACGTAATTCGATACAGCCGGAGGCACAGTTTCTCACCCGGCTTAGTAGCACTATATCTGTTTTATCGCTTTTTAAGTATTGAGTATAAGATTAAGCCCAAAATGGTTATGAAATAGGGGAAGCTCAGAATAATAGTGGCCGGAATCTCTATTAATCCCTGGGCGGAATCTGAAAATGTCTCTGCCAGAGCAAAAAGGAAACAGGCTGCTAATATGGGTAATGGTTTTTTGTCACCCAGGTAGATAGCGACAAGAGCTATCCATCCCTTCCCCGCAGAAATACCGGGGATGAAAACGCCCAGCCTGAGAGAAATAAGGGCTCCCGCAAGACCGCAGGCTACCCCGGAGATTAATATAGCTATAGTCTGAATGGCCATTGGTTTTACTGCTCTGGATGTGAGAAATTGCGGATTGATTCCGGCCGTCCGGATATATAAACCGAAAGGTGTGTATTTTAGTGTTAATAGTGTAATGAAAGTGAGAAAGAGGACTATGGCTAGGGACAGGATCACAGTTTGGTTCCCCAGTGATTCTTCCAGCCGGATGACTCCTTTTGTTCCAAACAGGCTTTTGGAAATTATGGCAGTAAGCGGTGGAATCAGCAGGTTGATGGCCAGGCCGGTTACAAAAATATTGCCTTTTAAATGCAGCGATGTAAAGGCGAAGAGCAGAGCGACTGCTGTCGATGTAATAATGGCCGCACTGATCCCTATAAGAAAACTTCCACTTAGTTCGACGGCAATGACAGCAGCGAAAGCTCCTGTCAAAATCAGACCTTCCAGAGCAATATTCAGCACTCCGGCCAGATCGGTAAATAATCCTCCCATAGCGGCAATCAGAAGTGGGACCATATACACAATAGTTTTATTGATCATCTGGTTTTGCCTCTGTGTTTTCTGATAATTCCGAAAATTCGATCGGCTTTTATTCCGATCAACCTGGAGGATATGAGTAAAAAGACTATGGCCTGGATAAGTCCTCCCAGCTCGAAGGGGAAATCAGCTTTCAGCATAGCTGTATCTGCCGCCTGGTTCAGATAGGCGAAGATAAAGGCCGAGGGGATGACCGCAAGGGGGTTCGTCCCTGCAATTAGGGCCACGGCGATTCCATTCCAGCCTATTCCGCTGTAAAAGTCTTTGATGGTTGCATGATGTATTCCCAATACAGCCGACGAACCGGCCAGGCCAGATAGAGCACCACTTAAAATGAGAGGGAAAGTGATATAGAACTTCGTATTGAGACCGCCATAGTGGGCAAATTCGCGGTTCATCCCGCATATGCGCAATTCATACCCCTGTTTTGTATAAAAGAGGAGAAAGCTGACTATGATTACGGCTATCAGGGCTCCCAGGAGGCTGGTGTTTAAATTTGACGGTTTTATTAATTGGAGGAGGTGGAATTTTTCATCAATCACTTTCGTTGTGAGAAGGTAGCTGTTTTTATCGCCTAAAGGTCCTGTAATTAGATAGTCAATGATATGGATTACGGCATTTGATAAAAGAAATGAGGATATCAGTTCATCTACCTTCCATCTGTTTTTCAGGAAACCGGACAATCCCGCCATCATCCCCCCAGCCGTGGCGGCCGTAAGAGAGGCGATAATTAATCCACTGACACTGTTTAAGCCGGGGAAGTAGATGAGTACGGCTGTTGCGGTTATGGCTCCCGTGTAGATTTGACCTTCTCCTCCCAGGTTGAACACATCGGCTCTGAAAGCCACGACTATGGCTAATCCCGAAAAGGTCAGTAGAGAAAAGGCGCTGAGCATATTTCCGACGGACAAGCTGCTTAAGAACGGGCCGATAAAGAAATAGTATAGTGATTCCGATTTATCGGGACTGAATAGGAGAAGCAGTATTACTGTAAATAGAATAACAGCCGAAAGAGTCAGTACTGTTCCGGCAAAATGTCCGAATAATCTGTTAGTTCTCCTCACTGTGACCCCTGATT
>JAEINM010000020.1 GCA_016342385.1 Spirochaetaceae bacterium
ATCCAGTCTCCCGTATTTGTCGATTATGTAATGGCATAGAGAGTTCATTTCCTGCTCGTCTGTAACCGATCCTTTTAAAGCTTCTATTGTTCCATTGTTCTTTCGTATTTCATTGACTGTTTTGCCAGCAGCAACCTCATCATGGGAATAATTAAAAATGACAGTCATACCGGCCTGAGCAAGAGTCGAGCAGATAGCTTTTCCAATTCCCCTGGAACCGCCAGTAACCCAGACAATAAGAGGTTTCTGATTCATTTCCGCAACCTTTCCATTCGATGATTTACATCCGCTGATATACGATACCCTGTTTTTCCCGATATTTCAAAGGCCACCTCTCGCCCGGAGGTGAGAACTGAAGGAACACTGAATCCATCTTCAGTCCATCCTCCGACCAGGTGCAGTTTATCAATTTCTAAAGTCGAACCCTTGTGATTTAATGTTGTGTGTTCAATGGTTTGTGGAGTTATCAGGTCTTTAACGACAATGTGTTTTGAGAGACCGGGAAAGATCTCATCAGCTCTATCAAGAATTCTTTTTGTAATCACTTCCTTAAACTTGTAGTAATCTGCACCCTTTGTATTTTCTGCCTTCAATCCATCAAAATTATAAGCACCGGAAGCATGAGAAGAATTTTCTATATCATAGGGAACCAGTACTGAAAGTACACCTACAGAATGGCCTGGAGGGGCTAATGTTTTATCATTAACAGAGGGGAAAACAGCCCATAACCAGAAGTCATCTCCGAGAACTCCGGCATTTATAGTCTTTAAACATTTCAAGACTTCATTTTGCGGATAATAAACAGTGAGGTCACCCTTCAAGCCGTATACTTTCTCTACATCAATATCAATACCGACATTCAAAATATAATAGGAAAGAGAAGGAGCAAATCTTTTCCAGGTTTTCAATTCATTTTTCATTTTTGATGTAAGCTTTTCAATACCAATCAGTTTTTCATAGGTCAAGATCCCATCTGCATTGGAAATAACAGCTGTACCTGCTTCAATTTTTCTGCCGTCATCGAGAAGTACACCCTTTGCTTCATTCCCTTCTGTCAGAATCTTAACCACTAGAGAGTTTGTCTGAAATTCAGCACCATATTTTTCCGAAGCATAGACAAAAGCATCCACTAATGGTTGGGATCCACCCACAGGTTGATATCCATCATATAAATATTTTGTCAAATACAGATGATGCGCCGGATATGACCAGCTATAATCATAGAGATAGCTGTCATGATACCCGTAGAGTAAACTCTTTGCCAGAGGATCGCGGACTTTACTGTCTACAGCTTCTTCCAGTGTTTTGCGCCAAAGATCTTTATATTTCAACATCCTCAGTTTGGCTGCCAAATCACTGGGATTGTTGACCCAGTCTACAAACCCTGCCTGGGATTCAATTAATTCATCATAATAGCTTTGTATATTATCACTTTCTCCAGGAATGATTTTTTTCATCTGGTCGGCCATCTCGGGGATGCTTGTAGCCATAAATTCGCATGTATCACCAATAATAATTCTATCATTTCTTCTTGAAGGGACTACATCCAGTGAGATACCGAATTCAGTTTTTAACAACTCATCGATCTGTTCCCAGAACCAGACGGAATGAACTGCTGTATCAAAAATATAATCATTGATTTTATAAGATTGTCCAAATCCACCGAGTTTGTGATATTGTTCCAGAACCAAAACTGAATAGCCCTCTTTAGATAGAGTTGCTGCTGCTGCCAGACCTCCTAACCCCGATCCAATTATAATGATATCATAAGTATCTTCAGACACTATTTACTCCTTGTTTCCATAAATCTGGAGAGTAGTACCGAACAGCAATTCCCCCCGAAACCGAATGAGTTTGAAAGGGCAAAATCAATTTCACATTCTTTTCCTCTATTCGGTACAAAATCATATTTTTCATACCCGGACATGGGTTTCTCAAAATTGATAGTAGGAGAAACAAATCCCTTATGTATATTGAGTACTGTCGATACAAACTCAATACCTCCTGCAGCTCCTAATGTATGACCGAGGGCTGCTTTTATTGAACTGATTTTTATATTCTCCCCATGTTCTCCGAAAACAGTTCTAATGGCATTCATTTCCATAGGATCATTGAATTTAGTACCGGTTCCATGAGCATTGATATACTGAATATTGTTTTTTTCTATACCTGCTTCATTGATGGCCATCAGCATGCTTCTGACGGCGCCCCCTCCCAAAGGATCGGGTTTCGTTTCATGAAAGGCATCATTTGAAAGTCCATAGCCTCTGACCTCTGCTAAAATATCAGCTTTTCTTGAAATTGCTGATTCATAGGTTTCCAATATAGCAATACCACACCCCTCACCAAGCATTAGGCCGGGACGTTCTATATTAAAAGGTTGTGTAATATCTTTAGACAGATTCATCATACAATTAAAACCACTGAAACTGAGAATATTTAAAATATCGACTCCACCGGCAATGACAATATCACTGCGGTTTGACTGAAGCAATTCATAAGCGTAACCAATGGCACTTGAACCAGAGGCACAAGCCGTATCGATACAGACGACAGGTCCCGAGAGATCATATTTGGCTGCAACAGTAGCGGCCGGTTTCCCATGGGGAACATTATCAATCATATTGAGAGATGGTCTTTTCCCGTTCACACGAGCCTTAATATACTCTTCCACTTCTTCTGCGCATCCTAAAGAAGTGGCAATGCTTACACCGATTCTAGACAAGTCCATCTCATCAATATTCAAAGCACTCTGCCTAAGAGCCTGCTCGACCGCATTAAAAGTAAAGGCCAGGCAGCGATCATCGACTCCCTCGGGATATTCAAATTCTGAGACTTCTCCTGCATGATCATTCCTGAGACCTTCAGTCTTAAATCTGGTTATTTTTTTTATTCCACTTTTCCCGGTACGCAGGTTCTCTTCAAACGCTTCAATTGAGTTACCCAATGCTGAAACGACCCCAAGTCCTGTGACCACAACCCGTTTATTTTTCATATTGTCCATAGTCCTTTTTCACTAATATTGAAAACTTACGCTTCCCCCATCTACAAGAATGGTTTGCCCATTAATATAAGAAGCCTTATCAGAAATTAAAAATGAAACAGCATTGGCAATATCTTCCGGATACCCGGCGGTTCCTGCTGTTGTTCCTTTTAAAATGTCATTTTTTATATTTTCACTTAACCTGCAGATCATATCTGTTTCTATTAATCCTGGAGCAACAGCATTGACCCGGATGCCCATACGCATCGTTTCTCTAGACAATGATCGTGTAAAACCTATGATTCCACCTTTTGTTGCAGAATAGACTGCCTGAGCCGGACCAATGCTTTTATACCCGGAAAATGAGCTGATATTGATAATGAAACCATTTTTATTTTTTGACAGATAAGGCAATGATAATTTTGAATACATATACAGGTTTTTCAGATTGACTGTAAGCATTTCACTATAGTCGGAATATCTCATACCTATAAAAGGGCCTACTGTTAGTTTGCCGGCATTGTTGACTAAAATATCGAGTCTTCCCAATTTCTTGATAATGTCTTTCATAATATCAGAAATTATTTCATATTTATCTTCTTTGACCTGAAAACTATGGCATTCAACTCCAAGGGACCTGATTTCCTCTACTAGATTCTGGGCTTCATTTTTACTCTTTTTGTAGGTAAAAACAATATTGAAACCATTTTGAGCAAAATTCAGGCATATAGCTTTACCGATACCTCTGGTACCTCCGGTAACAAGGGCCACTTTTATTGAATCGCTCAATGATCAACTCCCTGAAAGATATGCATATTAAAATTCCCACCGTAGAGCATGGAAAACCCCAATATGAACTCTTTCTTATTATTCATTATTGAATGAAGAGCTTTTATAGAATTCAACACGGTTTGTGCTCCCAGAGAGGACGAAATCCCCTGGAAAGATTCTTCCATTTTATGAATAATACCGTTATTGTGGAGGATTTTTTGTAGAGAAGAATGTATTTTCTCATCATTGTCACCAGTATCAAAAATATTCAACACTTTAGTGACCTGCTTGTTGTTCTTTCCAAGATTTTCCAGTAAACGGGCAACCGATTTGGTTCCCAGATTTTCTAATTTTTCAAGATTCCGGCAATGCAGGGTTTCATAATTGCAAAATTCCCCTAAAATTGTTGCACCACGCTTTAAAGCTGTTTCTTTTCGCTCCATAACGATTGCTGCAGAACCTGAAAAAGAATCGCGAAATTTATCTTCCTCCGTTTCCTTATAAAACAGATCATTTACCGTATCGACACCACCAGTGATTATGATATCGGCTTTATTCTGTTTTAAAATCTCATAGGAATACTGCAGTGGGCAGCAGCCAGTCAGCATAGTACTGACTCCTTTAGCTTCTAATAAACGGGCGACTATTCCTACAGCAGCATTCGTCACCGTATAGGGAAAAAGGAGAGGAGAAGCCTGTAAGGGATTCTTTTCGATAACGGGATTCATGTATTTATCAATGGTTACCATAGGTCCCCATACAGTTGAGAAAATAGTCCCCAGGCGACTACTATCGATAGTATTCAAATGGGGAAGAGATGACAGTTGTGCCAGTTTTGCAGCTAGCAGGGCGTGTTTAGAGAAGTTATCCATTCTTCTAAATTGATTGAGGTCCCAGAATTCTCCTAATTTATCATCGACATGACCAACATACATATTGTCATGAAGGCTATCAGAGATAAAACTTGAATCACTGCACGAGATTCCATATCCTGTAATAACAACTGAATTATCCATTTATTATTCCTTGTTTGTTTTTTTCCAGAAAAAAATTATTATACAATGTCAGATACTCCCCGGTACTCATATAATAGAATGCTTCAGCGTACTCCATTCCGGGAAATGGTATAAAACAAGCTCTAAAACTATTTAAATGTAAAACCATTTTATCATATTTAAGTACTTTGAACTGGCTTTCATGGCATCTTAAAGCTTCAATCTTTAAATCCATCAATCTGGTAATATTAACTATTCGATTAGGCGTGAAAGGTGTACAAACCTCATAAGCGTAAATAGAGCATTGTTTCCCCAACTGTAAATACTGACTGAACAAGATAGTGGTCCGCTGATGATCCTCATGGATATCGTCAAAGAACGGTAAATAAACAGTAGTTGGTTCAATGGATAATAATATCCCGATAAACCGGTCGGAATAATCACTCCATTCATTAGGAGAGCTATCTTCAATATCCAAATGATAATACTCTTTAACACCCAGTAGAGCATTAGAATTTTTAAGCTCTTTTTTTCTAATAGAAGTCAATTCAAAATTCCGTTTCATATCGGACGTACCTCTACTTCCATCTGTCATATATATGATATGAAGTTGATCCCCCTGTGAAAGATGTTTCTGGATGACACCGCCACATCCCATAATTTCATCATCAGGATGAGGTGCCAGAATGACTACGTTCGAACCTTCCGGTTTAATTATTAATTTAGGCCAATCCATTTTAAATATTATCCTTCTATGACTGAAACATATACGTTTTATGCAGATCACAGCATTTGTAGCAAATACTGAATAAATCTCTGTCTAAATGACTTCGAAACTCGGTATACTTAGTATTATTCCAGATTTCATCAAAAGTATTATGTGCAATATTTCCCGTGGTGTAATTGGGAAAAATGGAGCAGGGAACCACATCTCCATTTGGTTCTACCCAAAGTGAAGAGTGAATATTTTCACATTTTTTTTGGGTCAGTTTCTTGGGATTGGAAAAATAGAGTCTTATCTTTTCAGGACTGTCCAATACATAGGGAAAGAATCTGACTGTCCGATTATTTTTCTTTCGCACAGACTCTACGTTGTCAATTAACATTTCCATATCGATATTTCCCGGAGTATCAGGGAAAAAATCAACATCATCCGGGATTCTATTAAAGAGCTGACTAAATTGGCTTTTATAGCATTTCTTTTCTTCTGGAGTATAAAAAATCAGGAACTGAAATTCCAAATAATCGGCGCCCAGTTTTTCCTTTAATTCGACCATTTTATCCATGTACAAATAATTTTTTTCAGTTACTACAGAATTTATAACAATGATTGGTTTTCTTCTTCGTTCCGCTATCAACATTTCAATACCAGTGATGACCTTTTGAAAGAGGCCCTTCCCCCCACGAATACTATCATGAACATCTTCCGGTCCATCGATGGAAATGATAAGCATATCCAATTGTGAAGAAATTATATTGTCGATATTATCCTTTATGAGAAGCCCATTTGTATTGACAATTGAGAACATTTTTTTTGTTTTGATCATTTTTACAATTCCCCAGAAATCAGGATGAAGAAATGGTTCCCCCCCCCATAGATAGACAGGAGGAGAGCCATGTTTTTTTAATTCTCCCAGAGTTTTTTCAATTGTCTTTTTTTCAAGTTGGGTAATATTTTTCCGATCAGTCTGCCAGCACATTTCACATTTTAAATTGCACTGATTCGTAATATTGAATCCTGCCATCTGGTTCGGATAGGTTTTGCTTTTTTTCTGCTTATTTTTAAGATCTTCCGTCTTTGATTTTATATTGATATAGTTAAAGGGAGAGAAAAAAAGCAATTCATCTTTGTTTTGCACCTGAAAAGAGGTTTCTTTAACACGACTGTCAAACTCTTCCAGACTTATCCCACCACTGGTAAACTTAACGTAATTCTCAATATCCTTATTTCCTGAATATTTTGATTTAATATATTTTAAATTCCTGGAGGTACTCAGCAGCATTTTATCGCGGTCTTTTATTGTATCAAGATGGTAATTATATAATTCTTTTATATGCAAAAAGGGTATCTTCTTTTTATAAATACGATATCCCAATTCAATGTCCTCAGGTCCCCATTTATAGAAGTTTTCATCAAAAAAACCGGTTTTATCTAAAATACTGCGCTTTAATGATGAATTGCCTGTAGTAAAACACACCCAGGCAACATCCCACAATTGCTTCTCAATAACTCTTTCTATAATGTCTAAATAAAAATCATGTTGAATATAATGGCTTAATTTCTCAATCGTCTTCTCTAAGTTCTCCCTTATATCAGCCTCAACAATAGAAACATCTGCGTACTGGATTTTGTGAACTCGACCTATAATGACCTTTTCCTGGTTATTCCCATGTGCTTCCAGATGACCATCCAAAAAAAAGGGAGGACAGATTAAGTCATCATCAATAAATAAAATGACATCACCTTTCGACTTTTTTAGTGCCGCATTTCTCGCTATCGCCTGCCCTTGATTCTCTTGACGGATAGTCACCAGATTTAAAGATGTTTCATAGGAAGAGAGAAAATCAGCAGTCGAGTCTGTTGACCCGTCATCAGTCACTACAACTTCGAAAAGCGCTTTATCAAGATTTTGCTTTTCGAGAGATATGAGCGTTAATTTTAAATGGTCCACTCTATTGTAAGTGGGAATAATTACTGATAGTTTAATTTTTCTACTCCCTTAAATCATTGTATGCTGAAGAATACAACCACTTATTTTTTGTTCATTTAAATAGACTCCTGCCTCTGTCTGAAAATGATTATTAAAAGAAAAATCCAGTTTGCACTTTATTTTTAAACTGGCCACATAATCCAAAGGCGGTTCAAATATAAAATTATTTATTTTTGATAAAACAATTTTCGCACAGTATTCCTTCTTTATTTCCCGGATAAGGATTTCAGACATTTGCCCCATCAGTTCTAGAATCCAGAAAATACTCAGGGGATATTGACCGGAAAAGTTATTATCTGACAGACTGATATTCTTAATCCCTTCAATTTTATCACTGGAAATCATTGCGATTCTATCGATCATTAAAAATGGGAATCTCTGTTTTAAATAATATTCTATTTTCTTCACATGAAAACTCCGAATGTATCGAGCATTTTTTTGTAACCGAGATTCCATCCTAAAATCAGATTCATATTATAATTCTCTTTTTCGCTTTTTAGTTTTTGAATCCTACCACTGATCGCTGGCAGACTGTAAAACTCATTACAGATATTATTATATCCATCCTTTAGCTCTTTCATTGTCATATGCTTTGGTTTAAAAACAGGATGCCCCATGTCATAGTGGGCCCAGTCATAGTCGACTATTTCGTTATTTTCTTTCATCTGGTTAAATAGAGAGGTGCCCGGTAGAGGTGTTAATATATTAAAAGTGGAAAACATCACATGGTTCTCCACTAAAAAATCCATGGTTTTTTCAAAGACATCGGGATGATCTCCCTCCCCTCCAAATGCAAAGCTGGCATTAACCATAATGCCATGGGAATGAAGTGTCTGAACGAAAGCAGAATAGGAGTTGCTTTTATTCTGATTTTTATTAATGTTCTTCAAGCTGTTACCAGAAAGGCTTTCAAAACCCACAACCAGTTTTATACAACCGCTCTCTCTGGCCAGCGATAATAACTCAGGATCATCGGCTATACAGATATCAGCCTGACTCCACCACTGAATTTTGTACTTAATAAGTTTCCTTAAGAATTCTTTACTTCTCTTTCTATTGACAAAGATATTATCATCAACAAAAAAAACTGGTACATTTTTATCCTCTAGGGATTCTACTTCTGAGAGGACCTGATCCATTGGTTTTAGGTGATATTGGCCCTTATACCGTGAAGCGATACTACAAAATGAACATTGAAAGGGACATCCCCGACTCGTTTGGATCGAATTCGTACTCAAGTATGATTTTTCTTTATATATATTGCGTCGGGGTATACCGAATTTACACTGACTCTTTTTGTAATCTGAAAAATATTTTTTCTGAAGCTTGTTACTGAGATAGTCACCTAAAACAGTGTTCCATATATCTTCAGCATTTCCGGTAATTACAGAATCAGCATGTTCTAAAGCTTCCTCGGGGCAAACAGAAACATGAGGACCGCCGATTATAACTTTTATACCTCTTTTTCTAAATTCCCGGCAAATATGATATGCCCTATCAATATTGGCTGTTAAACTGGTAACAGCAACCAAATCTGCATGGTGTTCAAAATTAACGATCTCGACATTTTCATCTATCATAATTATGTCGAAAGTTTCCGGTGTTAATCCCGCTATAGTTGCCAGGTTTAATGGAGGTAACCAGAAGGGTGTAACCCTCTTTCCTATCTCTTTATGTACTGATGGGTAAATTAGTAAAATTTTTGGTTTATTCAACAGTTTCGAAATTCCCTTTTATTTAAATTGATTTTATTACCATGACCGGGAAAAATTCCGTCCATATCTTTAGTCACGTTGAACAGGAAATGTTTATTATCCAGCTCTTTTTCAGAGATAAGAACATCTCCTGCAAGACAAAATAATTTTCCCTCCGAATCTTGAACAACACCAATCAGATCTCCATCACTATGGGCATTAGATTTAATGAGGTGAATATAGGGTTGAAGATTATAGTTTTCTTCTGAAACAGTGATAATTCGTTTTTCTTTATCAATATTTATAAATGTCTCTAAAAGATGATGATTATTGAACATTATATTTGCCATGGCCCTGAGGCGATTGGGCAATAATTCATAAGAAGGGTTTTTTTTATGAAGCTCATAAATCAGAGCTTCCACTAAAAATTCAAAAGGATTAATTTTAGTCTTGGCGGTTTTAACCGCCTGATATAATTTACACTGCAAAATATATGATTCTTCAGAAATTAAAACAGTAGCGTTTTCATACAGATCAATAGAACCCATATGATCCATATGCCAATGAGATAAGATCAAATAATCGATGTCACGGGGAGAAATAGATTTTTCAGAAAAATTTTGTTTGATACTATCCCTTTCATATGGAGATCCTGCATCAAAGAGTATTTTTTTATTATTGATTTTTCCCTGCAGTAAAATCATAGAAGAAGTGTATTGTGGAAATGGTTTTCCTTGAACTATTACAGTTATATCTACTGGTTGAAGATTGGATATTCCCTTCCTGGTATCTGCTTTCAATTTATAATCCAGTCAATTGTAAAGTGACGAGATCTTTTTCCGCTGATATACCCTGATATTTTATCAGAAGGTTTTCATCTGCAGAGAACCAGTAATAATATTTATAGGGCCAAAAAATAGACTTTAATCCGATTAATCCCATTTCATACTTTATAGATGCAATAGGATTATCCCCAATTGCGATCTCTTCTGCATCAATCCTTTTAAAATACATATCAACAATTCTGTTATCTGGCTGAATCAGCTTTATTTTGTACGAATCAAGCCCCTCACCAATCATTATACCCAGCATGTAGAAAAGGGTACCACTATTTACATATATATTTTTTTTTAATCGAAAGGATTTTTGGTTACTGCGGTTAGATTGAATTCGATAGTCATCATAATCAAATACAATACTTTCTTTAAGATTTCCCTGACCATCAATTATAACTACTCTGATAGTTTTCCCATATTCATCAATATCGCTTACATGAAGCTCATCCAATTCATTCCTAAAAGATACCTGAGTTCGATTATTAACATCGTTTACCGTCATAATACAAAGACGTGAGTCATCGAGATGGGAGTAGGTATAATGATATTCTTTCTCTGACCCAAATGTAGTAGAGGATTGGAATACAATGAAGAATACTAACATTTTAGATTTCAAATCCAAGCCGGCTTTCTCCCTGAGGTAATTTGTTTTTCAGTTTAAAATTAGAATGGTTATGCGAATTCTGTCAACGAAAAAAATTCTTTCCCCATCTATACGTACCTGTAGGGCTGTCTGCTCAATTTTTTTTTAAAAATTTTTACTTTTTGTAACAATGAAAATTCTCAGAATAACAGGTTTATAAAGGAAAGAGAGAATCCTGCAAATACAACAATATACAAAAATAGGGCAATAAACTTTATTGAAGGAATAGGGACATATGCACCCTGAGGAAAAAGAATCTGATAGATAATTCTTACCAGCAGATAAGCTGACATCGATCCGAACCAGATGGTTTTTGCAATGGCTTCTATTGGAAGAACTGATAAAATCAAGGAAAAAACACCATTGATAGTCGTTAGCAAGCTAAAGAAGAAATTGGTAGCCAAGATACCCCGCTTATACTCTTTCGGTGATCTTTTGATAATCGAGACCCAATTGAAGAGAAGAGGGAAAAAGAAATGAAAAAGACCAATAAACGTTAGAATAATACAAGATAATATCAATAGTGTTTTCATGATTTATACTAAACCAGATATTTCTGTTTGATTCAAGAGAATATAATCCGACTCAAGAGGAGCCGGATTCAGCTATTGATTATATTAGTAATTGCCATACCCCAATCGAAGACTGAGTTTGACTTCCAACGGGGCCATACTATATTCAGGACCGCCATAGCGATAGTAGGAAAGTTCATTCCCATAACGGAGTGTAGCTCCCAGTGCTATGGCGGCATATTCAATCGGCTCCCATTCAATCTCCGGTAATATCATTCCCGATCCATCACTGAAATCTCCCAGCCAGAGCAGAGAGAGGTTCAGAATACCCGAACGGCTCTTTTCCGGCTGAAGCAGGAAGCCTTTCTGCAGACTTAATCCGGCGAAGTGATGCCCTGTCAGGCTCCAGTCATCGGCCGACTGGGCTTCTCCGTCATACCAGTATTGTCCAATGGCCACAAACCTCTTTTCAGCATCGCGGAAGAAAACTCCCGTGGTTCCGGAGAAAACAAGCTGATTCTCCCTATTCTCAAATACGGGTGGATCAACCTGACTGAAGAAATCCAGATCTGATCCATATTGAAAGAGTGCTTCAGCAAAAAAATCCAGCGGTCCCATAGGTCCCGTAACAAAAACAGCGCCTTTAGGAGTCAGAGATGGATTGAGAATCCCACCGCCCCCCAATTCCCAGTTCCCTATTAAAAATTCGACCTTCGGGGCATAGGTGATATCTTCGGGGTGTTCTATTTCATTGGCTACACCATAGAGATAAATCGTATTAACTCCCAGGGGAACCTGAATCTTCAGAGCCAGAGGCCCCTCTATATCCCCATCGCGGTTTGTCGGATCCAGAGGGGATAAATTGAGTTTATCTGTTGCCTTGAATAAATATCCCACTCCCCAGTTGATGGTCTGCTTCCCTATGCGGAAGTACACCTTATTATCATAGTTGAAGTCGGTGAACAGTTCATGAATAGAAAAGCAGTTTTCAATTGATCCATCGAAGGGATAGAAGGCTTTTGCCTTGGCAAAAACTCTAAAATTGGGATTGGGTCTGGCATCAAAATAGAGGTCCAAACCGAATTGGGGATACCACACAGTATCATCTGCCCAGCCATCGAGATCTGAGAGCTCATCATTCCAGACAAAACTGCTACCCAGATCGGAGTAGATTCTTCCGCCCCACAGGAATTTATCCGCCTCACCTTCAAGGCTCTCAAGGGGAGATTCTGTCACCTCCTCCTCTTCCACAGCTTCCTCTTCTGTTAAACCGAACAGGCTATCCTCATCCATATCTTCAAAGAGAGAATCGGGATCAAATTCCTGAGCTCCCAGGTTGATAATCAATAATAGTGTGAATAGTATTAATCCCGCTCTCATCTGCTGCTTCCCTCCAGATATGCCTTAGTAAAAAGATGATCCGGAAGTGTATTGAGAGATACATTGTCAAAGAGGAGGATTGTGCGGTTTCCCCTTTTAATTTCATCTACAAAAAAGACCTGCCTGTAAATATATTTTCCTTCAATCACGGTCCACTTAGGGGCAAGAACTGTACGCATAAGTGTTCCGGTTAAGCTAAAGTCCTGTTCTTTATAGGGTAGTAACTCTTTTTTCCCAACCCAGAGTTTTATGCTCTGATAATCTACATTATCACTGATCGCCACCAGATCAAGAATCCAGCAATCGATCTGACCGAGCATTCCCTCAGTCATCTGAACTACTTTATAATCAGTATTAAAATCAGCCGTTCCCAGATCATCATTGTTCACATCGGAATCCTGAACAGTATCACGGGCTGAGGAATGACTGAAACGACGGCTTTCTGGATCATAGATCCAATAATTATCACCCTGACCGAGATAACCTGTTCCTTTATCAATATCCGGTTTCATGACAATAGCCAGAAATTTCTCCTCTCCATCAATCTCTTCCGGTCTCGAGAAAAGACTCATCTTCTGAGTAGAGGGTTCAGCACCGGCCCGATAGGTAACCATAGTGAACTGACAGCTGAAATCACTTTGAAAATTCAATTTTTCATCTACTAGTTCTAATATATTATTTTCTGAAACATCCTGAGCCACTAGAATAAAACTAAGGCTGTAAATTGCAATAAGAAATAAAGTCAATCGTCTCATTAAAATCTCCTTAACGACTATATTCGGAATCCTATACTTCGTGTCCAAGGCTGTATGGGGGGGGCAGCAGGTACTTCTCCCCCCCTACAAATATCTTTTTTCCGAAGATTGTCCTTTTATGAAATATTGTGGATAGCTTTTGCCGGATCAATTTTGGCAGATTTCCCTGCGGGAAGTAAACTGGCCAACCATACGAGAAACATAATAATCACTCCGTTGACAACAAACCTCATGGGCAGAAAGCTCATCGTCAAATGTCCCCTATAGAGAAAAAGAGAAAAAAAGGTATGATTTAAGTCAAAAGTTATGCTGTGAATGATTAAACCTCCCAGCAAAGCGGAGATCCCTCCCAGGAATACACCCAATAAAGCTATAATCTGCATTTCTACGATAAATAATTTTACTACGGAGCCACGTTGCATCCCTAAAGCCCTCATAGTTCCAATCTCTTTTCTTCTTTCAAATATCATCATCCTTAAAGTATTGGAGATTCCAACCAGAATAATTCCCATTAGAATAAGCATAATCAGCACTGATGTACCATTGAGAAATACCCCGATAACATACACAAAAGTAAATGTCTCTTCTAAACTACTGAGTTGATAACGAATTCCAGACCAGTTCTCAGTTGTCAACCGAGCCAGAATTTCCTGACGCTTTTGCCTGTTCTCCGGCCTCTCAACAAGAGCCACATTCTCGTTTTCCAGGAACTTATAGAAATCTCCTGTCACAGCGTCTGTAGAACGACTGTCTTCTAGAAAAAGGTGCAATTCTGTAAAATCTTCACTTCCAATTCCAAGAACCTCATTAAGATAACTGCGGTGAACAAAGGCAGCCATGGAACTGACTGTTCCAAGATCGTCTGCAATTATTCCCTGAATAAGAAAATCACCTACATTGTTTACTCCATCTAGGGTTCGGGTTTTCAATAAGACAGAATCTCCTGTTTTTAATCCCAGTTCTTCTGCAATTTCCTTAGATAGAAGGATTCCTGATTCTTCTTCATCCGTAAGGTATTGGCCCTCCTCAAGTATGAGTAAATCTCTCAAATCCTCTTCCAACTGCGGATCGATTCCCATTACGAATTGCTGACGAGCCTCACTTCCACTAATAAATGTTCCCATTGTAGTGCTACGCCTATTAATCCGATCTCCTTCACCAAAAAAATCTTTGGCCTTCTGAAGGATCGGATCCCCCTTTTCCATCCAGGAAATAAGGTTATCTCTTGCAGAATAACTATAACCTTTTACGACAACATGTCCGGAAATCATACCTGCCTGATGATTAATAAAAGAGTCCATTATTCCATCAGCTAGAGAACCCACTAAAATAATGACCATTAATCCAAAAGCAATGGCCCCTGCCAGGAGCAGACTGCGCCGTTTTTCTCTAACTACATTTTTTATAGCTACATGTAAATATCTCATAAGGATCTCCTCTATTCCTGTCTCATTGCTTCAACAGGCTGAATTTTCATGGCATAAATAACCGGATAAAGACTGGAGAAGATCCCCACGAATAGCATAAAAAAGAAACTAAAACTTATTGTCCAGGTAGACAGTTCTGGATGGATGGAATTTCCTCCCGCAATCATCTGCAATATGGAACCATCAGGTGCCGGAATCCCCATTCTTCCCAGGATTGTAATGACAAAAGCTCCTGCCAGCATTCCCAAGGTTCCAAATATGAGACTGATTGTCATGGTTTCTAAAGTAAAAAGATAGAATATAAATCTTTTCTGCCCACCGATGGCCCTCATTGTCCCGATCTCTCCTGTCCGTTCCATGACCGAAATAATCAGAGTGTTCATTATGATTATAATAACCACTATAAATATGATAATTAAAGCAAAATTCATAACAGCTTTAATGGCCACAGTTGTCGTGGACATGGGTGAAGCTGCATGCCACCACTCACTGACCATATAATCGGGACCAGGTGACAGTGAAAATGGATAGATCTCCTCAAGTATCAATCTGTTCCGACGAATCAATTCGTAATCTTTTTGAGGTTTATGAAGTAGATTTTTAGTAATTGATGAAAAATAAATCCCTCTGAAAGCCTCTTCATTATAGAGCTCCTCCCTCTCTAAAAAAGAAGTTAAAATAGAAACTATCTGAGTTGTAAGTGCTGATTTATCCGATACAAGCAGAGATGAGGCCAGGCTTTTCTTCTCCTTTTCAGTCAGCAATGATGAAATATAGGAAAATTCCGGATCTTGAGGAGATACCATAGTTTCCGCTATCTGTACTGGTCTGAGAATGTTTTTTTCCCTAAAAGAAGAGTAACTAATGTTAAAGTATTCTTCCAGGTCTGCTCTAATAGCTTTAACACTAGCATCATCTTTATTTTTTAGTGAGAGTAATAACCACTGCCAGTCAGAGTTATCCACACGGGATAATTCATGACGGACACTCATATCTCCCAGTAGAGATTCCAGATCAGTTTCTATCTGGTTAACTGCCGTTCCGATCTCTATTGTTTCAGAAAAAAGATCTTCCATGGAATCATTAAAAAGCAGATCCTCTATTTCCTGAGGTGGCGGTGTATCATCCTGTTTCGAGACTATACCATTGAGAACATTGAAATTTTGCTGGTCTATGAAACAGGTTCTGGGAAGCATGGGATATATATCACCTTTTACATATTGATATTCAAAAATCCCACGGACAGGGACTTCTCTAATACGAAAACCATTGGCTGAATAACCATTGAGAAGCAGACTATCCCCGGGATGAACTTCAATACCTTTATAATCCAGCAGATATTCCGCTACAAAGGAAGAAACAACAATTCCTTCTTCTCCAGGGTTAAGAAAGCGCCCCTCAAGAAGAATCAAAGTATCTTCTATATCAAAAAAAGACCTGTAACTCTCGGGATCCACAGCCATACCCATAATCCAGAAATCAGGGCTGGACTCACCTGTATTCACCATTAGCATATTAGAAGAGACAGGAGTGACAACCTCTATATCCTGATGATTTTTCAGAAAAGTTAGAGTGTCTTTCAGATCCGGCAATACTGGAACAGAAAGATTACCAATGTTATTCCATGTTCCAAAGAGGGAGTAATCAAAATCAATATTTTTAAGAATAGCTATTTCACCAGTAACTGAATTACTGTAAGCTCTCTGAATTCCCTTGCTTGTAGAATCGAGAAAAGAATTTCCCAAAACCATGAGAAATAGTCCAATAAAGATTAAGCTACCAACAATCAGGGTTTTTATTTTATGGGCAAAAACATTTCTTATAGCAATTTTCAATAGTACAGGCATTTCCTTACACTCCTGAAGGATTGGCGATTAGCCCATCGTGAAGAGGAATCACTTTAGAAACCATGTTTACAATCATTGGATCATGAGTAGAGAAGACAAAAGTGGTTTTTTCATTTTCATTAATTTTCTGCATCAGATCAATAATTATTTCACTGGTAGCCGAATCGAGATTGGCCGTAGGTTCATCAGCCAGTACTATTTTTGGTTGTGTAACAAGAGCCCTGGCAATAGCGACTCGCTGCCGCTGACCACCGGAAAGTTCATTGGGACGATGCTTCTTCCTATCACTTAAACCTACTGCTTCTATAATATGATTAATCCATTCGTTCTGTTCTTTTTTTGTTTGTTTCATTTTGCCTAATAGCAGTGGGAATTCTACATTTTCATAAATATTCAGCACGGGAATAAGATTGAAAGTCTGAAAAATGAATCCGACTGTTCTATGTCGTAATGCGGTTAGGTCATAATCATTCAGTTCATTTATATTATGACCATCTACAATTATATTCCCCTCAGTCGATTTATCAATGCAGCCTATCAGGTTAAGCAAAGTGGTTTTCCCTGACCCAGAAGGACCGGCAATGGACATAAAATCACCCATTTCAATATTCAGGTCTACACCCCGTAAAGCGGGCACTGTGACTTTTCCTAGAAGATAATCTTTTTTTACCTTTTCCAATTTAATGACATTCATGCTTCCTCCAAAGATGCGTTTCATACATTCTATTGCATAATAGTTCATTATACCTATTATTTTTTATTCTACATGCAAAAAGGGTGCCAATTGCTTCAACACCGGGAGAAACGTTTTCTGTCTTTTTTTTATGGCAGAATCTGCCGTCCCATGGCTTTTTTTACCAGATCAGGATTGTGTGAGATCTCCTGACTAACTGGCCCCTGGAGGCCCCGGCTCCCTGGAGCTCATACGATTACCCATAAGTCTTAGTATACCTTGAAATCCGAAGAGAGAGACCTCCCCCAAGCCCCTCCGAAGGAGGGGGGGGCAAGAAAAATCAGTAATTTCTCCCTTTTGGGGAGACTGAGAGGGAGCAGGATTGCGCGAGATTATAAGAAAGAGGGGCCTTGATTGAGAGAATCCTGATTTATTCAGACAGTAATAGCTTTTTTATTCAGGATTTACAATTCTTATATAAAGAAAGTATTTGTGGGTAATAGTATGCTTTTAGGGGAGGCCGGGAGGGGGCCTGGACTGAGATGACTCTTGATGTTTATATCTGAGAAATACGGAAAGAGATTGGATGTAGGAGAGGAGAAACAGAAGTGACCTACACACTTACATCGATAAAGGAAAAGCTGGTAACATCAAACAATCCCCGGTCTGTCAGCTTGATTTCAGGTATAACCGGCAAGGCCAGAAAGGCCAGAGTCATAAAGGGCTCAACACCGTCATTGATTGAGAGTTCTTCTTTTGCCCTATGAATCATTCTTTTCAGTTTCACAGCCAGCTCGCCACTGTCCATATTCGTCATAAGCCCGGCAATGGGTAGTTCCAGAGTTTCCAGAACGACACCCTGAGAACAGATAGAAATTCCTCCACCACATCTTTTGAGCTCGGCAACAGCCAGCAGCATATCATCATCATTGTCACCGGCAACAACAATATTGTGAGAATCGTGAGCCACAGAAGAAGCTATTGCCCCACCCTTCAGACCATAATTCTTCAGAAGTCCCAATCCGGTATAACCAAGTCCCTTATGTCTTTCTATAACCGCGACCTTTACAAGATCAACTCCATCACCTTCAAGATAAAATCCATCAGAATCCCGTTTGACATTATGGACAACTTTTTCTGTCAGGAGGCTGTTGGATTTCATGGAAATAACATTGGCTCTATCACTTGTCATTTTAAGTTTAAAAACATCGGCCTCTAAAGATTCCAGGTGAACAGTAAAAAGAACATGCTGATCTTCCAGACAATCAATCTCCTCGAGGTATTGCCCTTTTTCACTCTTCTGAACTCCATTTATATAAACAGATTCCACATTAAAATTTTCAAGATTATCTACAATGACAAAATCCGCATCAAATCCCGGTGCAATGGCTCCTTTTCTATCCAGCCCGTAGCATTCAGCCGTATTGATAGTCGCTATGCGGATTACCGTAAGCGGATCGACACCCGCTTTCAGGGCTAATCGGACATTGTTGTCGATATGGCCTATGTGGATAATGTCCTCGGCCTGGCGGTCATCGGTGCAGAAACAGCACATTCTGGAATTACTCTCGGTTACACCCTTTATCAGTTCTTCCAAATCGTGAGCGGCAGATCCTTCCCTAATAAGAACATACATCCCGGCTCTCAAACGATCGCTCATCTCCTCCAGACTGCTGCACTCATGATCAGTCCTAATTCCCGAAGCCGCATAGGCGCTCAGATCTTTTCCGACCAATGTCGGGCCATGACCGTCTACGAATTTCCCGTGATTCACAGCCAGGGTCAATTTATCCATAACATCGCTGCGCCCTTCTAGAACGCCGGGATAATCCATCATCTCCCCCAGACCTTTAACTCTTTTATCATCTATGAAGAGATTCATATCCTCGATTCTTATCTTTGCCCCGGAATCTTCAAAAGGGGTTGCCGGCACACAGGAGGGGATCATAAAATAGACATCGAGCGGGGTATTTCCCGAAGCATTCATCATATATCGAATCCCGTCATTTCCGCAGACATTGGCAATTTCATGGCAATCGGCAATAACTGAGGTTGTTCCGTGGGGAATGACAAGTGAAGCAAAGTTTTCCGGTGTTCCCATAGAGCTCTCAATATGGACATGGGCATCGATTAAACCGGGAACTACAGTCTTTCCTTTCAGATCTATAACAGTATCGCCCTTATAAGTGATTTGGCCGTCATTGCAGTAGGAAACGGCTGCAATTCTCCCGTCACAAACAGCTATATCTCCCTTGAGAATCTCCCCGGAGAAGACATTGACGATGGAACCGTTTTTAAAAACCAGATCTGCGGAGATTTCTCCTCTGGCGGTTTTTATCAGTTTTTTCATCTCTCCACTTTTCACTATTTTCTCCTATAGAGCCCTTAGCCCTATAATAAGTCTAATACATGTCGCAA
>JAEINM010000021.1 GCA_016342385.1 Spirochaetaceae bacterium
GGATTGACAGTTTTATAGCTTCGGGAGCTTTTATTGTTTCTCCCGGTTGGCTGGAGAATTGGAAGAATCACCCAAGGAAAAAGGATTTAATCGGGGCACAAAAAAATCTGAAATTTAGTGATTCTATTAAAAAAATTGTATTATTTGATACAGGAGTCTCTGATGATTCAAAAGATCACTTAAGATCCCTGGCTTCTCATCTCTCAAGACCCTATGAGGTATTGGCTGTGAATATCGAGTATTTTCAAGGGTATCTGAAATCCCTATTCAAAATTGGAAAAGAAAAAAAATCCCCAAACAAACTAATACCCATCTGCTCTGAATGTCATAAAATCCGAGATGAAAAGGGGGTCTGGCATCAGGAAGTAAACACAAGAGAAACTCATGCTCATAGGGAATATACCCATGGTTTATGCCGTGATTGTGCGGATAAAATCTATGGCCAAAAAGAATGGTATAGAAGAAATAAACAAAGAGAAAAAGAATAAATATTTATGATTCTCAGGCAACATTGACGTTCCGCACCATAATAGACAGAACAGATATTGATAACATTAGTTTACAGCTGTCAGTTTTCTGGTTATGGCAGAACAGAATAGAAGAAAAATGGTTGATCCCATAAGGGCCCATAAGGCACCTCCATACTGGAATAATAAACCGGACAGAAGTGTACCGATGAGTCTTCCCGCAGCATTGGCCATATAATAAAATCCCACATTCATTGCCGCTTTATCGCCTTCGGCATACTCGAGAACCAGAAAGGAATGAACACTGGAATTCAAGGCAAATACAGCACCGAAAACGAGAAGGCCGATAATGATTGTATACTGCTGATAATAGTCAAAAGAAAATATTACTGTTATTGAAGCCATAATTGCTGCTAATAACAGAGATACGATCAATGCGGCTTTTCCTGTCGGGGCCGAGTCTTTAGTCCATTTTTTCAGTATTACTGGAGCCAGGCTCTGTACAATGCCGTAACCGATCACCCAGAATGCCATAAAACCACCGACCTGAGAATAATTCCATCCAAATGCTGATGCAAGGAATACTGGAATGGCGACGACAAACCAGATATCTCTTGAGGCAAAAAGAAAAACTCTTGCCCCCGATAGTCTCTTGATTTGTCTATTCTGCTGAAATATGGATTTAATCTTTATTTTGACTTTTGATTTTCCTATATAATCAGGTAATAAAAAAACAGAAAGTGACAAGACTACAATAATTAACGATGCAAGACTCCATAAGCCGATCCTGAATCCTACCTGTTGAAGTAGAAATCCTCCCAGGAAGAATCCTACCCCTTTTATGGCATTCTTTGAGCCGGTTAACAGAGAAACCCATTTGAAAAGTGCGGAACTCTGATCTTCGGGGACAAGGAATTTGACGGCCGTTTTGGAACTCATCTTTGTCAGATCTTTAGCGATCCCCGATAAAGCCTGAATGATCATGACAAAGGGGATGGCTATAACCGAAGACCAGCCGGTATTCATAAAGGATAGGGCAACCAGGGCAACAGGCTGAATGAGCAGACCGGTAATTAAAGTGGATTTCAGTCCATAATGCTGACCGAGCCATCCTCCGAACAAGTTGGTGACAATTCCGAAAAATTCATAAAATAGAAAAAGGAATGCCAGAGTTACCGGTGAATAACCGAGATTGTGGAAATACAGGAGAACCAGCATTCTCAGAGCCCCGTCTGTAAGCATAAATGCCCAGTATGAGGCTGTAACTATTGCATAGGAGCGTATTTTTTTGGACATGCTGACCCTCTTAACTTTCTGTGAATATATAAGTACCAAACACAGAATAATGGATCGGTGGTTATTTTGCAATTAGAGTATTGAACTAATCATGCTGCAGAATGGGTCTTAATCAACAAGCATTTCCTTAATAACTGTTTTGACCTCTTCGGTTTCTTTTATCTTTATATTTCCAAGTTTTTTGATTAATCGAAGACGGTCAACGGTTATTAGCTGATCCAGTACTATCCAGCCTTTTTTTTCTGTCAACGACAGGAATATTTCAAGTCTGGAAATGGTAACCTATTTATTCAAGTTTGTTAAGATTTAGGAAATGTTAACTGGCGGGGAACAAAATGGCAGACTAATTAAGAAATTTTTCAATATTGATAATACAATTACTGATAATAATATAATCCATATTAAAATGAAGATTGAAGCAGCAAACCAGTTTCTCTTTAATTTAAGAGGTTCATGTATAGCCTTTTCCCGGGACTCATCCATTATTTCTTTCGGTATCAATTTTATTGAAAGAGCAATTAATGCAGGAAGAATTAAGAGATCATCTGAATAATCTAAAATTGGTATAAAATCAGGTGTGAGATCAATGGGGCTTAATGCATATCCGACAGTTAGAATTATAATAATTTTCGGAATTAATGGAGTTTTGAGATTTTTGAAAGCGTAGTAAATCACAATAATATCTTTTTTCAGATAGAGATCTTTTTTTATCCTCTAGAGCATCAATAATGGCCTGAGTCATGGAAATATGAGATTTTTGGGCGATTTCCCGGTCCCCTTTCTGGATGCTCTTGCAATTTTAACCAGACTCAGCATAACCGGTACTTCCACAAGAACACCCACAACGGTAGCTAGAGTCGCACCTGACGATAAACCGAAAAGGCTGATTGCCACAGCGACAGCCAGTTCAAAGAAATTAGATGCGCCAATCATAGCTGAAGGGGCGGCAACACTGTAGGGAACTTTCCACATTTTTGACCAGCCGAAGCCCAGAAAGAAGATAAAATAGGTCTGAATTATTAGTGGGATAGCTATGAGAAGAATGGCCAGAGGATTTGCCAGGATAGTTTCTCCCTGAAAGGAGAAGATGATTACCAGTGTCAGTAAAAGACCGATTTCTGTTATCCCGTCGAACTTTTTACAGAACACATTTTCAAACCAGTCTACACCATGACTTTTCAGCAATATTGTTCTGGTAATGAATCCGGCGGTTAAAGGGATCACGACAAATAGAACCACCGATAGAAAAAGGGTATCCATGGGAACCTGAACATTGCTGACTCCCAGCAGAAAGGCCACGATGGGGGCAAAAGCAAAGAGTATTATCAGGTCATTAATCGCTACCTGAACGACTGTATATCCGGGATCACCATCTGAGAGATAGCTCCAGACAAATACCATTGCCGTACAGGGGGCGGCACCAAGTAAAACGGCACCGGCTAAATACTCAGTGGATATCAGATCGGGTATATAAGTTTTAAAGACAATTTTAAGAAAGAAATAGGCTATGAGATACATGGTGAAAGGCTTTATCAGCCAGTTGACCACTAGAGTCACCACCAGCCCTTTCGGTTTTTTCCCGGCATTGACTATACTTTTAAAATCGACTTTCAGCATCATGGGGTAGATCATCAACCAGATTAAAACAGCTACGGGAATAGAGACTTTGGCGTATTCCAGCTTTCCCAGAGTCTCGGGAACCTGGGGTATGAGAACTCCAATAACAACTCCTAGAACTATACAGACTGCTACCCATAAGGATAAATATTTTGCAAAAAATCCAATTTTCTTTTCAGCCATTGAAAGCTCCTTTATATTCCCAGTTTTTTTCTTCGATTGCTCAGTACTGTTCCGTCGGCACAGGCCGCCAGATCCAGTACACAGGGTGCTGTTAAACTGTATTCAACTCTAGTCCCGTTTTTACAGTCATCAACCAGACCGGCTTCTTTCAGTTGAGATAAATGCTTTGACGCTGCCGATTTGGGAATGCCGGCATTTTCTGCCAGTTCGCAGACACACCAGGAGCGCTCTTTAAGCTTTTCAAGAAAAAAAATTCTGATCGGGTGGGCAAGAGCTTTGAACATATGAGCTCTTCTGTCACATCTGATCTGTTCGTCTTTAGTTAACATGATTATAAAGTTTCAAATTTAAGAAACTTTGTCAAGCAACCTTGACTGTTGTTGCGTAGTTTCTTAAAATAGAAACAATGCAACTATAGGAGGGTACAATTTATGGAAGTACAGATATTGGGATCAGGATGTCCGAAATGCAAACTGCTCGAAGAGAAGGCAAGAGAAGCTGTTTCGCTTATGGCCATTGAGGCGGAAGTCGTAAAAATTACTGAAATGGATGAAATTCTGGATATGGGTGTAATGATGACTCCGGCT
Source organism: Spirochaetaceae bacterium (assembly GCA_016342385.1). Taxonomy (GTDB): domain Bacteria; phylum Spirochaetota; class Spirochaetia; order DSM-2461; family DSM-2461; genus Spirochaeta_F. The sequence continues at coordinate 4,151 of JAEINM010000021.1, forward strand.
CTGGCCATAGATGGAGAAGTCAAAACCACAGGTAAAGTGCTTTCTGTAGAGCAGATTCAGAAAATTCTGAAGGAGTCAGTATAATATGGCATGCGGTTGTGATGAAGATAAAAAAGTACGATTACTCTATTCCTGTTCTGGAGCGGCTAATACAGGCTTTCTTGCCGATCAGGTTTGGAGAAAACTGATGAAAGACGGGACAGGATCAGGCACCTGTCTATCGGCAGTGGGTGCGGATCTCTCGGGATTTCTCCTTTCAGCGGCCAATTCTGATGAAAATATTATTATTGATGGTTGTCCTGTAGGCTGTGGTAAGAAAATTTTTGAAAGTAAAAAACTCCCTTATAATCAGATTCTGATTACTGATTATAATGTAAAAAAAGGAAAAACTGAAATCACTCCAGAACTCATTGAGCTGGTAACATCGAAAATAAGGGATAATATAGGTTAACAAAAATGGCTAAAAAAGAACTCTCTCCCAATAAAATGCTGGGGCTGGTCGGTTTGGTTTTTCTTGCCGCTTACTTTATCCCCTTTGATTCACCGCAGATTGCTGCAGCTGTTCAGGAATCTTTTTTAATGCTCGGTGATTATGCAAGAGAACATGTTCTCCTTTGTTTAATTCCCGCCATGTTCATTGCCGGTGCCATAACTGTGTTTTTGAATCAGCAGGCGGTAATCCGCTATCTTGGACCGAAGGCCCCGAAGGTTGTCGCCTACGGTGTCGCATCAGTTTCCGGAGCCATCCTGGCTGTTTGTTCCTGCACGGTGCTCCCCATATTCAAGGGAATTTACAAGAAAGGTGCCGGATTGGGGCCGGCTATCAGTTTTCTCTATTCAGGTCCGGCCATAAATATACTGGCTATAGTTCTTTCCTATAAAGTCTTCGGCTGGCAGCTGGGGTTGGCCAGAATGACCGGAGCTATTCTATTTGCTGTCATTATCGGCTGGCTGATGCAGCTCATTTTTCGTAAAGAAGATGAAAAACGGCTGACCGATGAACCTATGTTCAAATATAGCGGTGATAGTGAATCCCGCTCTCTGGGGCAGATGTCTCTCTATATGTTTTCCATGATAGGGATTCTCGTCTTTATAAACTGGGCCGATTCAAAGGGTGGCAGTGGAATCTGGGATATGATTTTTCAGTACAAATACTGGATAACAGGATTGTTTGGAGTTTCTCTTCTCTATTCACTTATAAAATGGTTTTCGAAGGATGAACTGAAGATTTGGGGTGAAGCAACCAGAGATTTCTCTCTCCAGATTTTCCCGTTCCTGTTTTTCGGAGTGCTCATTGCCGGTTTTTTATTGGGCAGACCAAACCATGATGGACTGATACCCACAGCCTGGGTCGCCTCTCTGGTGGGGGGCAATTCTCTATCCGCCAATTTTATTGCGTCTATTTCCGGAGCTTTCATGTATTTTGCCACACTGACTGAGGTTCCTATTCTCCAGGGACTTCTCGGGGCGGGAATGGGAAAAGGACCAGCTTTGGCCCTCCTTCTGGCCGGTCCCTCTCTGTCTTTGCCTTCCATGCTGGTTATCGGAGGGGAGTTGGGGCTGAAAAAGACATTTGTCTATGTCTTACTGGTTGTTCTTTTATCGACATTGGCCGGAATGACTTTCGGATTTTTAGTAAGAATGGTGTAAAGCAATTTACAGAGGGAAGAATGTTTTGTATATTCTATATATAGAAAATATTATATTGGAGTTTTTATGAAATCTTTTAGATTAATTATACCCTTTCTGTTTATATTTATCTCTTCCTGTATGGCAAAACCCGCAGATAATAGCAGCCTGTCCGGAATGATAGAAGACGGATTGAGAATATTATCTGTTGATGAGGGAAGCACAGAACTTGATTTTACTATTTACCGTGGTGACTATATCGTTTTTGATTTTGAAAAAGCCGGTTCTTATAATTTTACTGTACCATCTCTCGAAATTGATACTATTATGCCGAAACCCGAGACAGAGAAACCCTATGTAAAAATGAAGGAAAGTGGAGAGTATTCCTTTACTCTGGGAGAGAGAGAGGGAATCATCAGAGTTCTTGAGCTGGTTGAACCTCATTACAGAGAATTAACAGCGGCCGAGGCTTCGGATCTGCTGGCTAATACGGATCCTGTTATTATTGATGTCCGAACTCCGGGAGAATTTGAAAATGCTCATATTGCAGGGGCAGAACTTCTTCCTGTCCAGGTCCTAGCCCATAACCTGGATAAAATTATGCAGTACAAAGATGAAGATATTCTGCTTTACTGTCAATCGGGAAACAGAAGTACAGTAGCAGCAAAAATTCTGATAGACAGCGGTTTTACTAATATTTCTAATCTCCGATATGGAATAGGAGACTGGATAAGAAAGGGAAATCCCGTAGAATAGAGACCTCCCCAGACCAAAAGAGGGTCCTTCTGTTTGCTTCAGATAGATATTGATGAAATTCATAATCTGTCCTTCTGTCATCCTTGACTAAACCCTCATAAATCAGAAAAATAGCAAATTATATAAAAATCTATTACATTTATAAAAGAGGTAATAAATGGGAAATTGTGAAATAATAGACAGCTGTCCTTTTTTTCTTGATCAGATGGGTGGAGATTCAGATCAGAATAAGGAAATGAAAGAGAAATACTGTAAGAACAATAACCTGAATTGTGCCCGTTATATGATAGAAAGCAGTCTTGGGAAAGACAAAACACCAGATGATCTTTTTCCCCATGAGAAAGATAAAGCCTATATGTTTATAGCACAGAATTCTTAATATTCTCCCTTAAAACTCATAATGCAGTTCAACTCCTCCTCCGGCAATATGCCCCGTGGTGTAATCCCTTGAGAATATGGGTGAATAAAAAGCCTTGACTCCCGGTATCCATGTGCCCCTTTTCCCTTCCAGAAGGATTCCGGCAGAACCGGTAAGCAGAGGTCCCATAGAGAAGAACGAGGGGCCGCGATTTTCTGGTGATGAGTTGTAATCAGGTCCATAATGAAAGACAATTCCCAAACCGGCCCCTACAACAAATCCCGGTTTATCACTCATATAAATGCGGTGTTCATAAGTCACTTGGGGCTCGAACTGAAGCATATTAAAGGCTGCTCCGAAAAGGATGGGTCTTATGACCGGAATGTTTAAGGTCAGTGAGTCTGTTTCATTGAGCGGAAACCGGATATCCAGGTAGACATCCATAATCGGACCGCCTTTTACGCCGGCAGGTGACCCTACGCACATTCTCACATTATCATACCGGCCTCCGGCAAGGATATGAAAACCTATTGTTACACTGGTTTCATTCTGAGCAGTCAGTATTCCTGAAATCCCAAAGAATAATATACAAAAAACAATACATACTTTCATACCAAAAAGTATAAGCTTGTATTTATTTAAGTTCCACTGTATCGGTGAATTTATTCTCCCTTTCTCTCTATTGAAAAAGGGAGACTCTTTTTTATTTTTATTGCAAAACTCCACCATAGAGATTACATTATAAATATGTTCATAAGAACAGAATCCTGATCTTGAGGAGGAATAATTTATGAATAACGAGGGTGAACCACCAAAACTAGTAGTTTTTTTACAATGTTAATATGATTAAAAATCTTCTTTTGAGGATTAAACTGAACTATGTTCAGAATCAGAAAAGCGCAGATCTTTTGCTTCTGCGCTTTTTTTAGTAGAAATAGTTCCGGGAGTGTCATTGCGATCGGTGAAAATTAAAAAAAAATCTGATTTATTCCCCTTGGGAACTCAATCGGGAATAAAACTCAATGGAAAAACACATCCACAAAATATCTCCAGGGGAATAAAGACAATCCCGCTGAATCAGAACATTAATAAAGTCGTTTATCAGCTGGATAAAATATCACTTGTTTTAAAAACGCCTTCGCTGATGAAAAGCAGGGAATTAAGACCGGCTATTCCCCCATTACAATCAATTCTGCAGTTGCTCGGAAAAACATCTATGGACCCTTTGGACGGAAATGTACTTTTAATCGGAAAGTTTATAGAGAACTGGCTTGAAAAATATGGAGACTTTCTTCCGTCAAAATATAAAAAAGAGCTGAAAGAATTGAGTAATCTGCTTTTTTCCCAAAAACTGGAGGCTCTTGAAGATGAGAATAGTAAGACACTATACAGTTTTGCAGCTGACAATAGGGGTAATGATCCCCTTTTAAAAGTTCTGTACAGAAAAGGGAATCAGAATCATCAGGCAGGTCAGGATGACTCTATATCCTGTGTTCTTGAATGTTCTACGGAGAATATGGGAAATTTTCGCATTGTTCTGTCAAAGGAAAAGACGCATTATCTCTGTCTTTTTCAGGGGTCTGATAAAAACGGGTGCCGGGAGATTAGAAAATATCTGCCTGATCTCCGCAGACAACTGGAAGAGAGAGGGCTTGATATCCCTCAGATAAAAGTATCACCCACCGTTGATTCAGTTAATTCAGATGACAGTTCTGTAAAAAAGGGGCTCGATTTATGGGGGTAGGAAAAGGTGCTGCCGCCCTTCGGTGGAATAAGGATAAGGACAGCGTCCCCAGATTAATTGCTGCAGGAAAGGGTTTCCTGGCAGACCGCATACTGGCATTGGCCAGGGAGGCGGATATTCCCATTGTAGAGGAGGAGCCTCTGGTAAATGTACTCCTCACTATGGAGCCCGGTAAGGAAATACCTCCCGAGCTGTTTCAGATCACAGCGGAAATATATGTCTTTCTTATGAAACTGGACGATATACTGGGGAATTCTGATTACGGGAATATTTGACCGCCGTTCGTTCCTTTATTATACTTTAGAGATGATAAATAATCCCTATGGTCCCGCTCTTAAAAAAATTTCACAGAATATAGCCATATTTGAATCTTCTGAAGAAGTTGACGGTTTTCTCAAGGAAGCCGTTTCTCTGTTTATGGCTCAGGTCGGTGCAATATTGGGGGCTATTTATATTTATGATGATACTGCGAGAGAGCTGGTTTTCCGAGTCGGTTATGATAAGGGGGATTTCTGGGACAGTTTCAGATGCGGTGGTAAAGGTGCCCCCTCCAGATTTTCTCTCGATGGCAATGAAGTGGGAGAAGCTTTTACTCGGGGAGCTGTCCGATATCTCAATTATGATCTGCCTGAATACCCCTTTAAGTCGAAAATACTCATTCCCATATTCAGAGGACCGGAAAAGATAGGAGTTTTCCTGATGGCTCATCAGGAAAAAAAAGCTTTCTGTCCTATTGACCAGGCAGGATTACTACAGGCTGTCTCTCAATTGGGGGATATGCTGACAGAAGCACTGGTCCTTATAAATCACGAACAAGTCGATGGGGAGATAGTAAATTTCTCTGTGCCCCAGGTTCTCACCGGAATGAAAACGTCCGAGGGGCTTGCAGAGGGGACAGCTCTACCGGTATGGACTGATATGGATTCTGCTGCAGAGGTCCTGCCTCCTCCCGGTTCCATAGAGGATGAATCAGCTCTCTTTGAACAGGCCCTTTCTACTTCGCTGCGCCAATTGGAGGAGATTCAGGGATCACAGGCATTTGGAGATGCCGAGATGGTGGCTCTCATTTTTACGGCCCAGATGTATATGCTCAAAGACAGTAGTTTTATCGAGAAGATGAGAACTCTGATAAAAGCAGGGGAACCGGCATTTGAAGCTGTCAGGAGAGTCGTCGGCGATTATGCAGACCGGTTTTCCCGTATGTCTGAAGTCAGGCTGGTTGAGAAAGCTCAGGATGTGAGGGATCTGGGCTTCAGGATGATAACCAATATGGGGCCGTCCGGGGAAAATGGATTTTCCTATGAGGGAAAGATTGTTCTTTCCCGGCATATTTATCCTTCCGATCTCTACAGACTGGCGGTTGAAAAGGTTTCCGGTCTTGTCCTCCAGGGCGCCGGAGTTACAGCTCATATTTCCATACTGGCCAGATCTCTGAATCTCCCTGTATTGATCAGTGATGATAAATCTTTTCTCTCTATCCCCGAAGGGACTCCACTTCTGCTCGATGCGGGGATGGGACACCTCTATGTTCACCCCGATTATAAAATCCGAAAAGCCGCAGCGGACCGCCAGAAACTGCTGGAAAAGAACAGAACATTTTATACTCTTAAGGGGCGAACAGCCGATAATGTCGCCGTACGGGTCACCGCCAATATCAATATTCTCAAGGATGCCAGGGAGGCTGTGCGCCAGGGGGCAGAAGGGATCGGCCTCTATAGAAGTGAATTCCCCTTTATCCTGAAAAATGATTTTCTTTCGGAAGAACAGCAATTTCGAATCTACCGTTCCATTGTTGTCAGTCAACCGGGAAAACCGGTCGTTCTGAGAACGGCTGATATCGGAGGAGATAAACTGCTTCAAGGGAGGAGTGAAGCCGAGAGTAATCCCTTTCTCGGTGTACGTGGTATTCGTTTTTCCCTGGCTCACAGGGAGATGTTCCGCGATCAGCTGAAAGCGATGCTCCGAGCCGGAGCCGGGGCGGATTTGGGTATTATGCTCCCTATGGTTTCCGATGTTGAAGAAATCCTCCAGGCTAAGGAGGAGATTGCTCTCTGTCTGGACCAGTTGCATAAGAGGGGTGTCCTCCACAATTCCTCACCTCGTATCGGTGCCATGGTAGAGCTCCCTTCGGCTGCCATGTCTGTGGGAGAACTGGTCGCGGAAACAGATTTTCTTTCCATAGGAACAAATGACCTGATAATGTATCTCCTGGCGGTTGACCGAACCAATGAGAATCTGAGTCATCTCTATAGGAGTCATCACCCGGCCGTTCTGAGAGTTCTGGCAACCATTGCCGAAGAAGCCGGAGACAAGAGGGATGCCCTTTCGGTCTGTGGAGATGTCGCTTCCGATCCACTGCTCTGTACTTTCTTTGTGGGACTCGGAATCCGGAATCTCAGTGTTTCTCCAGCAAAAGTGGAGCCGGTTAAAGAACAGCTCAGCAGATTTACCCTGGGTGAGATGGAGCGTATTTCAAAAGATATGCTGAGCATCAGGCGTCAGAAAGATATGGAAAAATATATGGAAGAGTTTGAGAGAAAATACTCATGAATAAAAAGTATCTCCTCTATGCAGGGATCGTTTTTTTCCTCATCCAGTCCTGCACCTCCTACAGGGGGGCATTTGATGAGACCTCTACAGGCCATAGAATCGCCGCGGTTGGAGATAGCATCACATATGGTTTTGGAATAGCGAATCGTCCTCAGCATTCTTATCCCGCACAACTGCAGAATAAACTGGGAGATCTTTGGCTGGTCGGTAATTTTGGAAAAAACGGAGCCACTCTCCTTAAAAGAGGAGATAAACCCTATATATATTCACAGCAGTATAACCATGCTCTGGAATTCATGCCCGACATAGTTATTGTAAAGTTAGGGACAAATGATACAAAACCGGAGAACAGGGTGTATCTGAATGAGTTTATACAGGACTATATGGACTTGATTAAGAGCTTTCAGAATCTTAAGAGTCATCCGGTCATATTCATTGCCTATCCGGTCCCGGCGTTCGGGCACCGGTGGGGCATAGACAACAGGGTCATTACAGATAAAATTATTCCTGCAATCGATCGTGTGGCAGAGGAAACCGGTGTGCAGATAATTGATCTATACTCTGCTCTCAGCGATAAAGGATCTCTATACCCCGATGCGATACATCCCGATAGAGAAGGAGCCGCTATTCTAGCGGAAACTGTTTTTAATAAGCTTTTTGACACTATTCTTCTACTGGAAAGACCGGAGGATTAGAGTTTCATCTCTTTTTTATGGAGATACATTTTGTTATCAGCTTCTATTTGCAGGTTCTCAAAGGAGATATCGGAATTGTGATATCTTGTGGCCAGTCCCCATGCGGTTGAGGGGAAAATCGATAAATCATCTGATATTCTGATCGGATGATTTTTAAAAGAGTCCTCCATTCCCCGGGCTGATTTCAGAGCTCTATCTTCTGTTTTTCCCGTTACAATAATTAAAAATTCATCACCACCCATACGGATAAGAATATCATCACGATCAAAATTCTCTTTTAAAACAATGGCGAAAGTTTTTAGAAGTCTGTCTCCCACAGCATGGCCCCATTTGTCATTGGTTGTTTTTAGATTATTTAAATCGCAGATAATGACAGTTTGAGGGAAACTCCATTTACTAATAAAGGGTTCGACCTTGTGGTAGAGAAAATGTCTATTGTACAGCTGTGTCATGGGATCACGGTACATCAGCTCTTCCCGCTCCTTCATGCGCTCTTCCGTCATGCGGCTCTCTATAAGAGCTTTGGCCTGAAAGTAGGCATAGAGGCCGAGAGCTATTAACCCCACTATGAGGAGAACGATAAAAATCAATTGAATGAGGATCTGGTTTTTACTGCTGTGATGGGGAATCTCATTATATCCATCATTGACGGTTTTTTTCAGATCAATCATATGCATGGCTTTGTTCATTATGGAAACAAGTTCCGGTTTGTTTTTTGACACCCCAAAATAGAGTAGAGAATTATAACTGGTCAAACCTTTCATAGACAGATCATACATTTCCCATTCTTCAATAAAATATCTCATGACAGATTTGTTTTCGATCATGTAATCAGCCTTATTCCTCAGTATGGCTGTCATCGATTCTTTTAATGAATCTGTTATCAGTATTTCTGCATCTATGGCATTCTTCTTCAGCAATTCTCTGTGCCAGTACCCTTTGACTACGGCAACTCTCTTATGGGATAAACCGTAGATGTCTTCGACCAGGGGACTGTCCCTATGGCCATAAATTTCATCTCTTTCCTCACTGAAGGGCTGTGTATAATTAAAATATTCTAACCTGTCAACAGTCTTTGCAATATTCATAATATTAATATTGCCCTTCATGGCTTCATTGAAGAGAGATTCAAATTCTCCCGAAACCGGAGTGATTTCTATATTGGTAAGATGAGTGATTTCTCTCAATATGGCCGCATTGATTCCTTTGAATACCCCGTTTTTCAGGTATTCAAAAGGGAGGTAACCTTCAGCAACTCCTACAGTCGCTTTTCCCTCATTCATTATCCAATCGACTTCATCTTTAGTCAGATCCATAACTTTGTAGTTGTAGAGGTAGTTTGCGGTTGAAACTTTCTGCTTCAGTTCGATCTCTTTTTCTGTAATAAACTTATTGATTATCGATGCCAGGACGATATTTTTTTTCTGAACAGACAAAGTCATGTCTGAAGTAAAATTATCCAGAGTTTTTATCTCTTTTATACCGGGGAAATCTTTCAGGTAATCGTATATGACAATGCCCCCGGATGTTATAAAAGCTTCAATTTCCCCTTTTCCCAGTGCATCCAGAGCGTCATTCTGGCCATGGAATATTACAGGTTTGTAATTTATTCTCTTGTAGAACTGAGGAAATAGGGAAATGATAACATCTCCTTCAATAAATCCTGTTTTTCTCTCTTCCAGATCACCGACAACATAGATATCATTGTCTTCCTGAGCCAATAGAGAATAGGGGATCTTGTAAAGGGCGTCGGTAAAGATCATAGTCTCCTTTCTCTCTGCTGTTTCATTAGCGCCGAAGAGAATATCTATTTCTCCGTTTTGCAGTCCCTTGTATGCCTCTCCCCAGTTTTTATCTTTATCCGGGATGACCGGTATCCCTAAGGATTCTGAGAGAAGTTCTGCTAATTCGATGATAAAGCCGTATTCCTCTCCATGAAGGTCAAAATATTCCATGCCGGCCTGGGGATCAAATCCCAAAGTTAAAGTCATTTGACGATGTTCATCTAACCAGTCATTCTGTTCTCTGTTCAGCCATTCCAGGGATGATATATTGAGGGGAAGAAAGCAAATTAATAATATTATGAGCAATCCTTTTTTAATTTCCAGCATATGAATGAGTATATTCTTTTTCATCAATAAGATAAGTCCTCATAATAATCAAGTATGAACTGATAGATATCGCTTAGGCTCAGACATTGAGATATTCTTTTTCTGGCAGAATCAATTTTTGAAATAAGCAGTCCCGGTACGGGATTGTACGTATGCCCTCCTGTGGTGAGGTCTTCAGCATTCCCGTGATCACTAATAATGAGTATGGATTCATGCTCCAGTTTAAGATCTTCGACGATTGAACTGACAAAACCATTGAGAATGTCAACGCAGTTCTCGACTTCTCGGTGTTTCTTCTTATGGCCAAAATAATCTGTCATGAAATATTCAAAGAAAACGAAATCAAAATCATCGAGAATCGGCCTCATTCTCTTTCCTGCTTCTTCGGGGGAAATAATATCAATATCATAGCCTCTGTTTCTAATTAATTCGTTGGTGATGTCGGCAAAAACGGCTTTTCCCTCTTTGTATTCTTTCGACATGCGGAATTCGGCTTCCGATGCTTCAATGGTCAGTGTTGATACAGGGAATCTGTTTTTTATGGCATCCTTTCTATCTTCAAAAAACTTTTCTGAATACATATTGGCAGATGTAACGGATATACCTCTGTTCTTCAGAGCTTTCATGATGCTTTTTTCCAGTATAAGCTCAACCAGTTCCTCATTGGGAAATGCCGGAAGATGATACCCCAGAAACTCTGCCGCATTAATTCCTGTAAAGATTGTGGTCTGTCCTGTCGCCGATTGAGGTTCACCTTTAATATTCAGTTTTGCATCGACTGGACATAAGATCGAATTCCCGAATTCTTTTGGAGAACTTACCAGCTGCAATCCAAAGCCATCAGTTTCATTTTCAAAGAGTCGACTTATGGGATTATTTTCAGATTTTTTCGCCAGGCCGATACCATCTATAAAGAGGACCAGTAGTTTTTTACTGTTCCTGCTGTTTGGCATTGTGTCTTCCGTATTTGTAGTTTTTCAGGTCAGCCCATAAACATGTTTCCCGCACCAGTTCTCTCAGGACTTCAATCTTCAGAGTCTTCACTGAGCGGATTCTGATACAGTTTTTTCCGACGGCGGTTTTTCCGAATGAATCGATAAAATATTGAGGCAGGGGTGTTCCGTTTTTTTCTGCCCCAATATAGAGATTCACATTGTGCTTCTGCGGTGCCAGACTGATCAGCGGATCTGAGTTTTTTGTCGTTTTTTTCCTCCCGGGTATTTTCCCATAGCCGACCATGCATATACTCTTAGTCGTGATAAGATACCTATTTAAATCAGGAGCAGTCTCCTGTATCACTCTATCTATTAACCTGATCAATTCTTCATGTTTTTCCGACATGGAAAATAATTCTTCTATCGAGTTAGCTTCCAGTTTCACTTTAATCCTCCTCAACATTCCAACTGATAGGTGGTTCCCCGTCTATTCCCGCCCGTGCGGATACGTTATCATTTACCAGGTAAGCGTATTGATCTGAAAGAGACTCAGATCGTGACTGTACAATACTGAAAAATCTGACCGTATTGGCAGAATCATCCAGCCGGTGATAGGTTTTTGCCAGGGCAAGATTGACCATGACAGAGTCCGGTTTCAGCTTCTGTGCTTCTTGAAAAGTACTCAGGGCTCTATCAAAGTCCATGCTGTAATAATAGAGATGTCCCAAATTCATATAAGGTGATAAATAATCGTCATTTTCACGAATTAATTTCTTAAAGATATCTTCAGCTTTACGGAATTCCTGGAACCGTGCATGTAGAATCCCCAGTTTATTATTCAATTGTCTTTGCCGTCTGTCTCTACTCTCTTTTATCAGGGACTCCAGTGCCGAAATACTTGAGTCATAGAGACTTTCCCGAAGGGATTCCAGGGATCTGTGAAAAAGGGGATCGATCTGCTCCCTTCCCGGTTCGATAATAATCATATTGCTTTCACTGAGAGGCAGGGGAGGGAAGGTTTCTCTTTGATCTTTCACGGTGATAAACTCAATATCACCTTCGGGGGTCTTATTAATAATGGCAGAAGCACTGCTCCAGCTGCGGTAAAATCCTTCAGACAAGAGGGTTGATTCTACGGGGATCCAGATTGTACCGTCTGATTCGATAACCCTCATGATCCCAGTCTCAAACATCCATTTATTCGATACCGGTTCTTCTGTATCAAAGGCCAGAAAAACATGTCCCGGTGATGTCATTATAGCTGTGCTGATCCCGGCTGATTCCAAAAGAGAAGTCAGAAGAGCAGTTGTGTCATCACAGTCACCTGATTGAATATGAAGAGTCGTTCTGGGGTAACGAACTGTATCGACATGCTGCTCTTTTCCCAGAATCTGAGAAAAAGGGGAATCGGGATCTTCCACATAGGTGATTCCATATGTCCCCAGTGCGTCGCAGATTCTGGCGGCATCAATCATTTTGGGTGGGAGTCCATTTTCTTCACGGTCCGCCTCGAGAACTCTATGGGAAAATGTGGACACAACTCCTTCATTGGGCATAATAAAGGCCGCCAGTTTCGCTGTGTCATCCCATGAAAGAGCGGTTCTTCGATATAGAGTCGCATTTGTCGTTTCTGAAACAATCTGCTGATCACCGCTTATTTCATAACTTATATTGATCTGAGCCAGAACAGGCAGATCCTCCTGGAGATTAAAAGCTTTCTCATTGAGGAGAATATGCAGATCTATCTCTGCTTCTTCACCGGGAGAAAGACTCTCTATGGGTTTCGACTGTTTGGGATAGTCTATGAACTGACGGAGGCTGAGTTCGGCCCTGATATTCCTTACCGGTATATCCAGATCATTTTTTACTGTCACTTTACCCAGGGGATTTTTCACGTAGAAATGGATCAGTGAAGGGAAAATATTGCCCATGTTTATTGAAGCAATCGTCAGAGGTTTCTGTCTGGACCCCGGTACGGCAGCATCGCGGTTGTATGATTCCCTGAATCGGTTGAGATCATTTATCACATCTTGCTGGCCGGGATTTAAACTGAGTATTTTTTCATATAGCTGAACAGTCTGGCTGTATTTCTGCCGGGCTGACTCGGGACCCAGACTCTCTATAATTTCAAAGGTCTCGGACTTCAGGTTCTCCACCTGATTCATTAGAGAATTCATTTCCATCTGAACCAGCAGGGCGTCTGCTTTACTATCGAATGGATTCTCATTCACTATTTCCTCGAGCCACATCTTTGCAAGAACCCATGATTCGTTCTGCAGATAATACTCGGCTTTTTCCCACAGGAGATCTGAAGACCCAGGGGTAGAATCTATTTTTCTGTTAAGATCAATGATTTTTCTGGTTTTATCATCGGGAGAAGACTGATTGAGTCCGGGATCATAAAATTTCAGAACTCTATTCGAGGCATAATCGGTCATGTAGATGAATCCTCTTACCGGATCAACAGCCAGATTCAACGGGGTTATGGGGAAGGTTTCGTAATCCCTGAACTGGTAGCCACCCATTTTCCACTGGAGTATCCCCTCTCTATCAAATTTATAGAGAGCCCCTGATGAATATAGGATGACCGATCCATCAGAACTGACAGTCATGGACAAGGGGGAGAGAGTTTCTCCTTTCAGACCCACAGGAATAATGGAGTCGATAAATGTCCCGTCATCGGAATAGATTTTAAAACGCTGCTCCATGGAATCGTGAATCCATAGATTCCCCTCCGGTCCCGCCGCCATGGCATAAACGTAGGTGTATGGGCCCAAGTTCAGGTCAATATTGCTTCTTTTATTGCCCTCTATGCGTACAAATTTTCTCGTCATGGTATGGTATAGGATGGTTACACCGTTGTTGAGAACCGCCATGGGCCCGGTGACATCGATACCGGTCCGGACTCTCATTGAGCGGGATGCTCCATCGATCACTCTATAGATTTCCCGTCCGCTTGTCGGTTTCAGATAGACTGTTCCGCCGGGGGTTACCGCCGCTCCGAATACAAAGAGTGTGCTGGTCTGATTAAATTGATCGGCACCGATCTGAGAGACTATATTAAAATCAGGCGTCAGTTCGTAACAGAGGGCTCCCATGGCCAGAATGATATTGCCATTCTCTTTTACAGCGACCGCCGATGCCGTATTATATCCGGTGAAATCCGGTATGGCCGATTCGATGATATACCGGGAGGGAATCTCCTCCAGATATTCCGGCAGCTGCGCATGGGATTCTATTCTCCGGGGATTCATTTCTGCCCATAGTTTAAAGATAACTTCCGAGAGGTAGAGGTGTGAGTCTTCTGTAATTTCTCCCATAAGGGATTGAGAGAGGGATTCACCGGAACTTTCTTTTGTAAAAGTAGCAACGAGAACGGGGCTTTCATCGTTTAAAACAGCCATGATCTGGAGCTGATAGTCTGCGGTACCGGAGAGATCTTTTTTCTGTTCTACGGAAATGTATTTGTCGTAAATTCTCGATGCTCTGGATGCGGATTTTATCAATACATCCGATAGGAGGTTCCGTGTATCCCTGTTTTCCGGAGTGATCATCTGGATTTCCAGGGAAATGGTTTCAACAGCATAGAGACTGCAAATTGATAATATAGAGAATATATAAAAGAGGAAAATGATTATTCTTTTCATAGTAGTAATTATATATCTTTTTTTAAGAATGTCCTTTTTTTTATTCGCCGGGCCAGAATACTTCGGTATTCCCGTTGCTGAGCTAGTGGAAGTACGCTCCGGGTCTTATTAATATGAACTTGTCGGGGAATTGACTTCAATTTGCATACTTCTAAGAAAATAGAGTACACTGGGAATAATCATGAGAGTAATAAAAAACAAATTCTGTAAGGAGATCTCCTTCCTTGGGTAATACTGTTATATTAATCGTTGAAGATGAACCACTTCTCGGAAAGTCCTTACAGGGAAACCTGGAGGATTCCGGTTTTACCGTACCCGACGTTATCACCAATAGCGAGAACATTATGCCTGCCATTGTCAAACATAAACCGGATCTGATCATTCTGGATATTAATCTGCATAGTTTTAATGATGGTATTACTGCCGCACAGAGAGTAAGGCTCCTAGGAGATACCCCTATTATTTACATAACAGCCAGCAGGGATGAAGAGACAAAAAAACTGGCCATGACGACTAATCCAGTTGATTATCTTCTGAAGCCTTTCAGGAGTGAAACTTTATTGAAGGCTGTGAATAAGGCCTTATCCCGATAATACAGGGGAATATGTACTTTTTTAATATTTTGTGCTCACTTAAATCAAATACCAGAGTAATATGCAAATCTATGATAATATTGCTCTATGAATACTATCAGAATAAAATCGATCAAGACACCACTCGGAGAACTGCTTCTGGGAGAATATGAAGGTCAGCTCTGTCTTTTTGACTGGAAATACAGGAAAATGAGGGATCAGATCGATAAAAGAGTGCAAACAGGACTCAATGCAGTATATATGGAAGAGGACTGCGGACTCTTCGGCGAACTGGAAGCACAGTTCGATGAATATCTGACTAAAAAGAGGAAAGTCTTTGATATACCCCTGCTGACAGTGGGAAG